>RFQL01000121.1 GCA_009924985.1 Burkholderiaceae bacterium
TTAGTGATGATGAGTATTTTGCAAAATGCCTTTGCTAATACTTCTTCATCTTTAATTCAGTCAAAGATTACTGGTAATTTAGTATTTATTCTTTTGGCACCGTTAACGCATCTGGAGTTTTACTCGGCCTATGTATTGGCAGCAGTATTTCGAGGTATTGTGGTGGGCTTAGGCGTTTTGATCATCACTTTATTTTTTGATATTCCCAGTATGCAGTGCCCCCTTTGGGTTTTGTTGTTTGCTTTTTTGGGCGCTGCCATCTTAGGTGGACTGGGACTCATTGCTGGTATTTGGGCAGATAAGTTTGATCAGTTAGCCGCTTTTCAGAACTTCTTAATCATGCCTGCGACCATGCTCTCGGGAGTGTTCTACTCGATTCATTCCTTACCAACTATTTGGCAAGTAATTTCGCATTTCAATCCCTTCTTCTATATGATCGATGGCTTTCGCTATGGCTTTTTTGGAGTGTCTGACGTCTCGCCTTGGATGAGTTTGCTAGTAGTTGGAGGATTTTTTATGATTGTCTCAGGACTCGCTTTGCGTTTACTACAATCAGGCTATAAATTACGTCATTGAGCTTATTAAGCAAGGAAGACAAATGTTTCCCACCCCAGAGCAGATTGAAGGTTATATCAAGGATCAGATTTCGTGCACCCATCTCGAAGTGGAAGGCGATGGTCAGCATTTTTATGCCACGATTGTGAGCCCTGAGTTTGCAGGCAAGCGCTTGATTCAACGGCATCAATTGGTATACGCCGCCTTGGGCGATCGTATGAAAGCAGAAATCCATGCCCTATCGATTAAGGCTTTTACTCCCGAAGAGTTTGCTTCCCAATAAGAACACTGATTAAAGAAGAGTCATGGATAAATTAGTGATGACGGGTGGTTCATCCCTTCATGGTGAGGTCCAGATTGCTGGTGCAAAAAATGCTGCCCTACCAATTTTATGTGCCTGTTTATTGACTGCAGACACCATCGAGTTACATAACGTACCTGATTTACAAGACGTACGCACTATGCTCAAGTTACTGCAGCAAATGGGTGTGACGGTTGATTTTCCAAATCCGAGTGATCGTAGTCATTTCCATCTCAATGCTGCCACCATTACTAGTCCCGAAGCACCGTATGAGCTGGTCAAAACTATGCGAGCATCGATTTTGGTTTTGGGACCACTGCTGGCACGCTTAGGGCTTGCAACGGTTTCTTTGCCCGGGGGATGTGCCATTGGCGCACGACCAGTTGATCAACACATTAAAGGCCTCAAGGCCATGGGTGCTGGTATTCAGATTCGGAAAGGATTTATTGTTGCCAAGATTGCCGATGGTAAGCCGCGCTTACAGGGCAATACGATTTTGACCGACATGATTACGGTGACCGGCACCGAAAATTTATTGATGTCAGCTTGTTTAGCCGAAGGCACTACGGTGCTAGAAAATGCTGCACGTGAGCCCGAAGTGTCGGACTTAGCAGAGCTCTTAGTCAAAATGGGAGCGAAGATTTCTGGAATTGGCACTGACCGCTTGGTGATTGAGGGCGTGACTGCTTTGCATGGAGCAAGCCATGCTGTCATTCCCGACCGAATCGAGACCGGAACATTTTTATGTGCTGTCGCGGCTACGGGTGGTGAGATCACAATCAAGAGTTGCCGGCCAGATACCTTGGACGCGGTCTTAGTGAAGTTAAACGAAGCAGGCTTAAAAATGAAGAAGGGCACGGATTGGATTACTGCGAGCATGACCGGTAGTCCCAAGCCTGTAAGTTTTCGGACCTCTGAATACCCCGCTTTTCCGACGGATATGCAGGCTCAGTTTATGGCTTTAAATACCATTGCGACTGGAAACTCTCGTATTACAGAAACAATCTTTGAAAATCGCTTTATGCATGTACAGGAACTCAATCGCTTGGGGGCGGATATCTCAATTGAGGGTAATACAGCCATTGTTGAAGGGGTGGAAAAGCTCTCGGGAGCAAGGGTCATGGCGACAGACCTGCGAGCCTCGGCAAGCCTTGTGATTGCAGGTTTGGCAGCTCAAGGAGAGACCCAGGTGGATCGTATTTACCACCTCGATCGGGGCTATGATCGGATGGAGCGAAAATTAACCCAACTTGGCGCAAACATCCGCCGCATGAAATAATCAAGCCATTATGTTGACACTCGCGCTATCTAAAGGGCGCATCTTCGAAGAAACCGCTCCGGTCTTGGCAAAGGCCGGCATCCGTCCGTTAGAGGATCCGGAACAATCACGCAAATTGATTATCCCGACCTCAAATCCGGATGTACAGATTATTATTGTGCGCGCTTCGGATGTCTCTACCTATGTGCAATTTGGGGCTGCTGATTTTGGGGTAGCTGGGCATGATGTTCTTCTTGAAAAAGGCAGCGATGGTTTATATGTACCGATTGATTTAGGCATTGCGCGTTGTCGTATGGCGGTGGCCGTACAAAAGGGCTTTGATTATGCCGCTGCAGTTCGTCAAGGATCGCGTCTGCGAGTTGCTACCAAATATGTGAACTGCGCGCGCGAGCACTTTGCGAACAAAGGCGTCCATATCGATACGATCCATTTGTATGGCTCGATGGAGCTCGCTCCTTTAGTTGGCTTAGCCGATGCGATTGTCGATCTAGTATCCACGGGTAACACTTTGCGCGCTAACAATCTCGTTGAGGTGGAATCGATTACAGAGATCAGTGCGCGTCTTATTGTGAATCAGGCGTCCTATAAGCGTAAGCGTACGGCTATTAAAAAATTACTGGATGCGTGGCAGTAATGTCAAAGGCATCAAACCAAGCTGTGACGGTGCAGTGCCTAAAGAGTAGCGATCCAGGCTTTCAAAAAACATTACTCGATAGTCTTTCTTTACCAAGCGCAGACGATCAGGCAATTGATCAAGTGGTCTTAAATATCTTAGCGGAGATTAAGACCGGTGGTGACGATGCCTTGTTACGCTACACCAAACAATTTGATCGACTGTCAGTTAAGGATGTTTCTGATCTTGAGATTGGCCAAGCAGACTTGGAGTCGGCTTACCGATCTTTGCCTACTGAGCAAGCGAAGGCATTAGAGATTGCTGCACAACGGGTGCGTGCTTATCACGAGAAACAAAAAGAAGCGGCTGGTTGCCGTTCTTGGGAATACACCGAGCCCGACGGTACCCGTTTGGGTCAAAAAGTAACTCCTTTAGACCGCGTCGGTATTTATGTGCCAGGTGGTAAGGCGGCCTATCCATCATCTGTTTTGATGAATGCAATCCCAGCAACTGTTGCAGGCGTTGGAGAAATCATCATGGTGGTGCCAACCCCCGATGGTGCCCGCAATCCCTTAGTCTTGGCTGCTGCATATTTAGCAGGAGTGCATCGTGTATTTACCATCGGCGGTGCACAAGCCATTGGCGCACTAGCGTGTGGTACACAGACCATTCCAGCGGTCGATAAGATTGTGGGGCCTGGCAATGCCTATGTAGCTGCTGCCAAGCGTCGGGTCTTTGGCACGGTGGGTATCGATATGATTGCTGGCCCATCAGAGATCTTAATTTTGTGCGATGGATCAACCGATCCCGATTGGATTGCAATGGATCTGTTCTCGCAAGCGGAGCATGATGAATTAGCCCAATCCATTTTGCTATGCCCTGACCCCCGTTTTATTGATAAGGTGAATGAGAGCATTCAAAGGCTGTTGCCACAAATGCCGCGCGAGAAGGTAATCCGAGCGTCATTACAAAATCGAGCTTTGCTGATTGAAGTAAGCGATATGAGTGAGGCTTGCCAGATTGCGAATGTGATTGCAGCAGAGCATCTTGAGATTTGTGCGCAAGAGCCTCAGCAGTGGGCTGACAAAATCCGCCATGCGGGCGCCATCTTTATGGGGTCTTATACCAGTGAGTCTCTCGGCGATTATTGTGCCGGTCCTAATCACGTTTTACCAACGGCACGCACTGCACGGTTTTCTTCCCCATTGGGCGTCTATGACTTTATGAAGCGCTCAAGCCTTATTGAGGTGAGCGCAGCTGGGGCACAAACCCTAGGCCCGATTGCGAGTACTCTAGCCCATGGTGAGGGCTTGCAAGCCCATGCGCGTGCCGCTGAAATGCGCCTCAAGAAAAAATAATTGGTTTAGAGAGAAAGTATTTCGTTCAATGCACCTAGAAGCGCATCCATTTGCTCATCGGTGCCGATGGTGATTCGCAGGAATTGATCAATCCGCTTTGTTTTGAAGTGACGAACAATAATTCCCCGATCACGTAATGCTTGATGGATCCTTGTGCCATCATGTTTGGGGTGTTTGGTAAAGACAAAGTTCGCACTGGAGGGCAAGGTCTCAAAACCAAGTTTGCTGAGTTTCTCTACAAAATGGGTGCGGGTGGCAATCACTTTTTTGGTAATCTTGCCCAGATGCGCTTGATCTTCGATGGCAGCGATCGCACCCACTTGTGCCAACTTCCCAAGGGGGTAGGAGTTAAAACTATTTTTAACTCGCTCTAGACCAGTAATCAAATCAGGGTGTCCAAGCGCATAACCAACTCGTAACCCTGCCAGTGCTCGTGATTTAGAAAGGGTATGGGTA
>RFQL01000122.1 GCA_009924985.1 Burkholderiaceae bacterium
TTTATGCGGCATTGCAATAAAATCCTGCGACGGTGAATAATACGCTCTATCGCCGCCAAATTGTAACTTAGCGCCGCTTTTAACCGTAAGCGCTTCAATGCTTGCGACATCGTTAAAAACCTTCGGCGCTGGCATTGCCGGCGCTTCAAACCCGGTTACTTGCTCGGCATTGTAAACCCTAAAATATCGCATTAATTTATATACTTGTTGTGTGTCTTCGCTATCTTGTTTTTTTGCAGTTTTTACCGGCGCATAAAAAACAATAGACTGATAGTTACTAAATTGGTCCTTATTGATTTTTGCGCCAATGCTTAACCATTGTTTATAGGTACCCCAATACGGTGATTTAAACCCGCTCATGCCTAGGATAATTGTATTAATGCCGCTGTAAGTTTTCTTACTAATAACATTACAGTCACTGCCGGCTTCACCGCTCCAATTCTTAACCCAGCTAGGAATATTGCCGCTCTCTAGCTCTGCAATGATTTTATCGGTTACTTGTTGATAGAGTAATGCGCTCATAATTTTAGCTCCTGATTAGTGATTAATTAAATACTACAGCACCAATTATGTATTATTATTACCATTGTCAACATAGGATAAACCCTAGGTTTTGATTGATTGTTGCTATCGACAATAAATCTTGATAGTCTAATCCTATTGGTCTATGTTGCACTATAAAGGTGCATCATCGCCCCATACACTCCCGCTATCAACCAACACAGGTCAATAGTATTTAACTATGATGACAAGTAAGTAAGCACTCACTAACCTAGCACTATATTGGTGCAAGGCTATGTAAGTAAGCACTGACTAACATAGGGGGGAGGGGTAGTCTATGTTGTGTAATGTTGGCGGAGCCACCATAGCATACAAAAAAGTAAAATAAGACTATGTTAATTGATAAAAAAGGGACATAGTCAATAATGATGTATGTTATTGATTACTAAAGGATAATAAAATAGGGACAGAGTCATCGTAAATACTTTACTGCGTCATCGTAAATGCTCACTCCGTAGGAGGTCTTTGTTGTCCCCAGCGGAGACCTATATTGTCTAGGCAGACCCGCTGAATCTGCACAGTCGCAGACGACTATGCTACCGTCTATGTTGTTGTTTTATAAGAAGTGTAAAAATAATACTTGACAAAATCGTAAAAGTATGCTAAAATCGCCTTACAAGTTCAAGCAACACACTATAAAGAATCGTGTAAGCCCTGCAAGCAGTGAATTATTATAGCACAACTAAACCACCGCTAAACCACTTGGTGAAAAACAATTACCAAGAAACCCCCTGATAGCGAAAAACTTAGTCTAACGACAGCATACTATAGTAACTATAGGGCTTCAAATTTTTTGTTTGTCTTAATAAGTATTTTCTTTGTCTTTCCCTTTAAGGATAAAAAGGCTTTATGTTAGAAGTTGAAAAACAATTATCTACCGAAGATGCACAGTCTTCAGACGATGGTACTGTCTTAAAGAAGAAGCGACCAAAGCTGGTTAGACGAGAAGTTGTCGATGGTAAACCTGTTCGTGGTCGTCCCTCCAAGAAGGCGATTGCCAAGAAAAAGAATCCCGGCATTGTGGGGAGACCGCCGGGCGACGCAGCAAGAATCGCAGAGTTTAAAGCAAGACTGTTGGCGACACACGGTGATAGTGTCATTGAGAAGATAATCACCACCGCCCTACAAGATGGACACCCTGCACAGGGAGCAATGCTAAAGTTCTGTGGAGAACGATTGTTGCCTCTGTCGAGCTTTGAAGGAAAGACTGGTGGAGGAACACCGCAGATTTCAATTAATATCAGCGGACTAACAAATCCAACGATAGAAGCAGAAGAAGTCATTGATAACGATGTTACTGATGTAACCATTAAGGACATCGATGAATCTTGATTTTAAACTGCTAAAGTGGCAGCAAATTGTCTTCAAAGACCAAAGTCGTTTCAAAGTAATCGCTGCTGGTCGCCGTTGTGGTAAGAGTAGATTATCAGCAGTAACGCTGTTAATTGAAGGTTTGAATTGTCCTGAAGGTTCTAGTGTGATGTATGTGGCACCAACCCTCGGTCAAGCCCGGACGATTATGTGGGACTTGTTGATGGACTTAGGAAAGCCTGTCATCAAATCTGCTCACATCAACAACCTTGAGATAACTTTGGTGAACGGTAAAAAAATTCTCATCAGAGGAGCCGACAACCAAGACTCTTTGCGTGGTGTGTCTTTGTCGTACTTGGTAATGGACGAGGTCGCTTTTATCAAGTCAGAGATTTGGGAACGAGTACTTCGTGCTGCTTTGTCGGATAAAAAAGGTAGAGCAATGTTTATCTCTACTCCATCTGGACGAAACCATTTCTATGAGTGGTTTCAATTGGGACAGAGTGGCGAAGATGCAGATTGGAAGTCTTGGCACTTTACCACCGCCGACAATGAAACAATTGACCCAAAAGAGATTGAGGCTGCAAAAAGAACACTCAGCAGCTTTGCATTCGGACAAGAATATCTGTCTTCCTTCAATAATGCTGGTGCAGGATTATTTAAAGAAGAGTGGATTAAGTTTGGCGATGAACCTGACATTGGTTCGTGGTATATTGCGGTAGACTTAGCTGGCTTTGAAGATGTCGCTAAAAGCGCCAACGCCACTAAGAAAAGACTAGACCAGTCCGCTATTGCAGTTGTAAAAGTAACCGATGATGGTACTTGGTTTGTCGATAAGATTGAAGCTGGTCGCTGGGATATACAGACTACTGCACTCAATATCTTAAAGAATATTAGAGAGTATGAACCTCTAGCAGTTGGCATCGAGCGAGGGGCGCTAAAGAATGCAGTATTGCCTTACCTCAGTGATTTGATGCGAAAGAACAACTGTTACGCTCATATCTTAGATTTGACGCATGGTAATAAGAAAAAAGTAGATAGGATTGTTTGGGCTTTGCAAGGTCGCTTCGAGCATGGACGAGTTATACTCAATGCTGAAGAAGACTTTGAAGAGTTTGTTGACCAACTACTAATGTTTCCAACCGCACAGGTGCATGATGACTTACCTGATGCGTTAAGCTATATCGACCAACTCGCTGTCACGAGCTACAGTATTGACAACGACGAAGACGATTGGCAAGCATTAGATGTGGTTAGTGGCTATTAATAAAGGACTAAAATGGCTGAAAATATGGACATGAACGAAAGCACTGTTTGGGAAGAACCTTCCGAATCAGATAAAGAATTAACTGCCTTTGTTATTCAACATTGCGACAGATGGAGAGATTCCAGAGACGAGAACTATTTAGAAGACTGGAAAGAGTACGAAAGAATATTCCGTGGCGTATGGGCTGACGAAGACAAGACACGAGAGTCTGAGCGTAGTCGCTTAATTAGTCCAGCCACACAGCAAGCGGTAGAAACCCGCCACGCTGAAATCATGGAAGCTATCTTTGGTAACGGAGAGTTCTTCGACATCAAAGACGATGTTAGAGACTACAACAACAATCCGATGGATGTTGAAGCCATTAAGGTACAACTCAAAGAAGATTTAGAAAAACATAAGATTCGTAAGTCTATCGACCAAATCGAATTGATGGCTGAGATTTATGGTACAGGTATTGGCGAGATTATCGTCAAGCAAGAGAAAGAGTTTGTCCCTGCTACGATGCCAATGCCGGGCATGGCTCAGGCAGCCTATGGCGTACAAGAGAAAGAATATTTCTGCGTCAAGGTTAATCCTGTTAATCCTAAGAACTTCTTAATTGACCCCAACGCTACCTCAATTGATGATGCGATGGGCTGCGCCATTGAGAAGTTTGTGTCTATTCACAAAGTAGTAGAAGGAATGGAAAAGGGTATCTATCGTAAGGTAGACATCGGACCTGCTGGTAACGATGATGACCTCGAAGTTACTCAAGAAGTAGTTCAGTACCAAGATGACAAAGTCAAGCTATTAACCTACTACGGATTAGTGCCTAGAGAGTATCTAGAGCAGTTAGAGAACGAAGGTGAAGAAGTAATTGACCTCTTCCCTGAAGACAGCACCGCTGACAGCTATAGCGACCTCGTAGAAGCTATTGTCGTTATCGCTAACGATGGACTCTTACTCAAGGCTGAGAAGAATCCCTACATGATGCAAGACCGCCCTGTTTTGGCATATCAAGACGACACTGTCCCCAATAGATTCTGGGGTCGTGGTACTGTCGAGAAAGCCTATAATATGCAAAAGGCTATCGATGCTCAACTACGCAGTCATCTAGATAGTTTGGCATTGACAACAGCACCGATGATTGCAATGGATGCTACTCGCCTACCTCGTGGCTCACGCTTTGAAGTCAAGCCCGGTAAAGCAATCCTTACTAATGGTAATCCAGCAGAGATTCTATTCCCATTCAAGTTCGGACAAACCAGTCCTGAGAACTTCGCTACCTCTAAAGAGTTTGAGCGTATGCTTCTAATGGCAACTGGAACGCTAGATAGCCAAGGCGTAGTATCACAGGCTTCCAGAGACGCTTCCGGCGCTGGTATGTCAATGGCGATGGCTGGCATTATCAAG
>RFQL01000123.1 GCA_009924985.1 Burkholderiaceae bacterium
GAGCGGACGAGCAAAAACAAGCCCAAAGAGAATTAAACAAATTGACGATCCTAAGGGGTCAGAGATCAGGCCACGAAAGCCTTCCTCTAGAAAAGTTGCTGAAATGCCAAGAACAGTTTCTGCGCCAAACCAAGTTGCAAAAACCATTGATAAAACAAAGACCATGGGCAGATTACGTCCAGCGGTAATGTAGTCCTTGGCACTATGAACCTTGGTAGCACCATAAAGACCAATGCCTATCGAGACAAGCAAGTAGGCGATAACTAACCAGAGAAGCATCGCGAGCTCCTTTTGCTATTACCAATCAAGTTTTTAGGGATAGGCATACCAACCATATGGGCCAGAATCTAACTAGCCCTGATTATAGGAGGGGATTACTGACCGGGGACTGACGCGCCCCAATATGAAAACCCTAAAAGCGAATACCCTCAAAAAATATCGTACTATTGGAAGAAATAAAGGTTTCAATATAGCGAGGGTTGTTTATGAAGATTTGTATTATTGGCGGCGGCGGTGCAATTGGGGGGTATTTGGCAGTACTTTTGGCAAACTCTGGCAACGAAGTGACAGTCATGGCGCGCGGTGCTACCTTACGAGCTATCGAAGAACGGGGATTGGCGCTAATCAGCGATGAGCATCCGGAGCCAATTATTGCCAAGGTCAAGGCGGTTGATAATCTTCGCGGCCTACCGAAGCAGGATGTGATTATTTTGGCTGTTAAGGCACATCAAGTGGAGCCAGTGATTGATGACCTCGTGTCGGTCTTAAGTCCCGAAACGATTTTGATCCCTATGCAAAATGGTATTCCTTGGTGGTATTTCCAAAAGCTAAATAGTAAATATAAGGATCATGCAGTTGATACAGTCGATCCAGGAGGCGTAATAATGCGCGCAATCAGCCCTGAAAATATCATTGGTTGCGTTGTCTATCCAGCAACGATCACCCAGGGCCCTGGCGTTATTCGTCACGTCGAAGGCGTGCGCTTTCCCTTGGGCGAGCTCGATGGTAAGAGCACCGAGCGGATTCAGAAGATTTCTGATGTGATGGGCGCAGCTGGATTTAAGTCTCCAATCTTGGACGACATCCGCGCAGAAATTTGGTTAAAGCTTTGGGGTAATCTGACATTTAATCCAATTAGCGCTCTAACGCACGGTACCCTTGAGGGGATTTGTCGTTATCCCTTAACGAAGGAATTAGCTCGTAATATGATGGCTGAAGCCCAGACAATTGCAGAAAAATTAGGTGTTACATTCCGAGTTGATATTGAACGCCGCATTGCAGGAGCAGAGAAAGTTGGCAAACACAAGACCTCGATGCTGCAAGATCTTGAGGCAGGACGTTCTTTAGAAATTGATGCGCTTCTAGGATCCGTGATTGAATTGGGAGAGATTACTGGTACGCCAACGCCCTGTCTAAATACGGTTTATGCATTAACGAAATATTTAGATCAAAACGTGCAAGATGCCAAAGGTAGCCTTGTGCTCCCAGTCGCTGCCGGTTACTAAACGAGGATTTTATTCAAAGCGGTTATCAAGGCGCCCAACACCATCAATTACGATACTGACGTTACTGCCTGGTTTCATGGAGCCGACCCCAACAGAGGTTCCACAGGCAATAATGTCTCCTGCGTCTAATGTCATGTCTTGAGAAATCAGGCTGACTAATTTGGCAGGTGAGAAAACAATATCGCTCATGGGATAGTTTTGGCGTTCTTGATCGTTGAGGATTGTTTTAATTCTTAAACTCATTGGATCAATATCAGTACTAATGACCGGCCCAAAGACCCCAAAGGTATCGAAATTTTTGGAGCGGGTCCATTGAGCATAGCCTGGGTTACGGTTTAGGATTTCAACGGCAGTGACGTCATTGACGCAGGTATAGCCAAAGATGTGTTTAGCGGCATCTGCCTCACTCACCCCATGACAGCGCCCGCCAATCACAATGCCCAGTTCACCTTCGTAAATAACCTTACCAGTGTAAGAGCTGGGAACCCGTATCGTTTGCCCTGCCGCAAGATACGAATTGCTTGATTTGAGAAAGTAAAGAGGCTCATCGGGAACGGTATGCTCTAGCTTTGTAACTAGAGCATGAAAGTTATCCACAAGGGCTAAAAATTTATTAGGAACACAGGGAATATCAATGAGGACCTCTTTGACTTTAAGGTACTCACCGGTCGCACGAGGGTTTTGAAATAGATCGCCGCTATACACTGCAATCTGGTCCCCTTGCAATTGTCCAAACCCAGAATTACCGTTGTGCCGATAACGTAACCATTGCGCCATAATAAGATGCCCCCAAAGTAATAATTACTAAGATCTTATCAAGGACTTGAGCGTTACCCACAAAAATATGGCAGAACTCTTATTTGTACCCGAATACGATCAGCCTATTTCGTATATTCAGCGCACTCGATCGTATTACCTTGCTTTGGGGTATGAAAAGCCTTATGTTTGGGCGCATTACACCGATGTTCCCTTTGCCCCTCTTCAAAAACCTCTTCAGAATTCTGTTATTGGCTTGATTACAACAGCCGTTCCTTTCAATCCATTAAAAGGGGATCAGGGTTTGGGTGCAGCATACAACGCGAGTGCTAAGTTTTATGAGCCGTATGCCTTGCTATGCGATGGTGACGCTGACCTTCGCATTGCCCATGTAGGCATTGATCGTCAGCATGCCAATATGGTAGAGATGGCATGTTGGTTTCCACTGGAGGTCGCAAGGCAGGCATCTGATCGTGGGCGGATTAGTAGATTAGCGAAGCATTTTTATGGCCTGCCAACCAATCGCAGTCAGCGCCATACCCTCGAGATTGATGCACCAGTTATCTTGGCTAATTGCATAGCAGATGGAGTTGACATTGCTATCTTGGTCCCAAACTGTCCAATTTGCCATCAAAGCATTGCCTTATTGGCCCGCTATTTGGAAGAAGCCGGCATGCCGACGGTCATTGTTGGTGCTGCTAAAGACATCATCGAATACTGTGGTGTTCCGCGTTTTGTATTTAATGACTTTCCCCTCGGCAATGCTGCAGGGCGTCCAGGAGATCCTAAATCTCAAAATGCTATTTTTGAACTTGCCTTAAAGCTTTTGGAGCAAGCCCCAGGGCCCCGCGCAACGATCCAGACAGAATTTCTTTGGAGCCATGATCCGAGTTGGAAATTGGATTACATGAACATTGAACGCTTATCGAATCAAGAGATTATGAAATTACGTCTTGAGGCTGAAGCCGCTCGACTGACCGCAAAGGAGATCCGGCTAAATACGGTTGGGAAGTAGTGGTCGGAATGAGAGGATTCGAACCTCCGACCCCCTCGTCCCGAACGAGGTGCGCTACCAGGCTGCGCTACATTCCGATAATGTGTATTTTATCCCTGACGAATTAAGGAGTACTCACACAGAGCGCGCAAGGAATCACTCGCAGCATTTTTTGGGAAATCCTTAATAGTATCAAGGGCAAGAGCAACTTCCTTGCGAGCAGCCTCTTGGGTGTATTCAAGCGCGCCAGACTCTTGTATACCTTGCAAAATCTGCGCAAACACATCATCGGGTAATTCATCATTTTGAGAGATCGCCTCTCTTGCAAGCAGACTTTGTTCGGGACTTCCCTTTTCCATCAGATAAATTAGGGGTAGGGTCGGCTTGCCTTCGCGTAGATCATCGCCGACATTTTTACCCATATCTTCTGGGTTGGCGGTGTAATCTAGAAGGTCATCCATGAGTTGGAAGGCAGTGCCAATATGGCGACCAAAAGCTGCGGCTAACTCACGTTGGATGTCGCTGGCTTGCGCAATGAGAGCACCAAGCTCCGCTGAGGCCTCAAATAATTTGGCTGTTTTGTACCGAATCACCTGAAGATAGCTTGATTCATCGACTTCGGGGTCATTCATATTCAGAAGTTGTAATACCTCACCCTCCGCAATCGTATTGGTTGCATTAGAGAGTATTTGCATGACCCGAATGTCATTTGGCGCAACCATCATTTGGAAAGCGCGCGAATAAAGAAAATCTCCCACCAAAACACTGGCAGCATTGCCAAAGGCAGCATTGGCAGTTTGTTTGCCACGGCGCATCGTGGATTCATCGACAACGTCATCGTGCAATAAAGTGGCCGTATGGATAAATTCCACAACGGTAGCCAACTCGAGGGCATGGGGGGTTTCTTTTCCATGGGCTAAGGCTTTGGCAATCAGCAATAAAAGAGCGGGCCGGACACGTTTACCCCCAGATTGGATGATGTAGGAGGCGATTTGGTCAATCAAAACCACTTCAGAAACTAAACGGCGCCGGATTACCTCATCCAAAGCCTTTAAATCAGGGCTAATGGGAGCCATTATTTGGCCTAAGTTATTGTTTTTGACAGTATTATTCATCCAAGATATAATACTTGGCTCGGCTCCATCTTACCGATTTCCCCAAAGTAACTCGTTTCTTTGGGCGTTTTATGGTGAAACCAGTCGATTTGTATCTTCCTTATAGTATTTTTTGAGAGGTTTAACCATGT
>RFQL01000124.1 GCA_009924985.1 Burkholderiaceae bacterium
TGGGCAATAACATTGCTCTTCTTGGTCCAGCAGGCTCTGGTCAGCATGCCAAGCTCTGCAATCAAATTGTGATTGCTTCTACCATCATGGGAGTATGTGAGGGGATTCGGTATGCCCAAGAGTCGGGCTTAGATGCCACTGCGGTATTAAAAGTCATTGGCAGTGGTGCTGCTGGTGGTACACAGCTCAATGTTCAAGGTCCCCGCATGATCAAGGGAGACTTTGCACCCGGCTTTATGGCAGAGCATTTTGTGAAAGATATTGGTCTTGCCATTGACTCTGCAGAAGAAATGGGTCTCAAGTTACCTGGGCTTACACAGGCAAAACGCTTATACCAATTGATGCTTGATAAGGGAATGAGCCGAGATGGCTACCATGCTCTCTATCAGTTGTATTTAGCTAACGACGTCTGAGGCGATCCTCTTTTCATGTCCGCTAACGCATCCAAGCAGTCGCCGTTTGCTTGGTCCCTTCTTTTGGTATTCCTGGGTACTGCCATTCATTTGGTCATGGGATTTAGTACTGAGTTATCCATCGATGAGGCCCACTATGCACTCTATGCTAACCATCTAGCTTGGAGTTATTTTGATCATCCTCCCTTAGTGGGCTGGATTCAATGGCCTCTAGTGGTCATTAATGCGCCTGATGGACTCATTCCAATCACTCTATGGATTATTTCTTGTTTCTTGGTGTATCACATTGCAGACCAGCTCGATGAGTACTGCACTCAACGCTCTCTGTTTATTAAAGCGCCCTCGTCCAATAATCCATCGTATGCAGGACTTGCTGCAGTCACCATGATCGTTTTTGCGCCACTTCCGCATGTCCTTGCGGTTGGTTTAGTACCCGACTCTTTATTAATACCACTAAGTCTTGGCATCCTCTGGATGTCACTGCAATGGCTAAAGCAAGATGGGCAACTCAGTTTTCATCAATGGATTGGCTTAGGTTTGTTATTTGGCTTGGCCGGTCTTAGCAAGTACACCGCTATTTTGTATGCCCTTGCCTTTGCCTTTGCCATTGCATGTCTTAGCGTTCCTCGTTTTAGTTTTTTAAGGCAATCGGGTTTTTACATTGCTATTGCAATCGCACTTCTGCTTATTAGTCCTGTGTTGCTCTGGAATGCCCAATACGACTGGATCTCATTTAAATATCAGATCGATCATGGCAGCGGTGGGGATTGGCTATGGCGTCGCCTCGCAGCTTTTTTAGGTTTACAAATTGTGGTATTTGGTTTTTTACCGCTCCTCGGTTTATGGGCTTACGCACGCATGGTGGGTTTTGCAAAGCGCCCATTCGTTAGCATCTTGCTGGTGTTCTTTATTCTGCCATTTAGTGTCTTCGCCGCTTTATCCGGTGGTGGTGGCCTACCGCACTGGACCTCGCCTGCATGGTTCTGTTTGGCTCCGATTGCGGGTGTTGGCCTTGCGCAATGGTGGCAAAGTGGTAAACGCTGGTTAATCACTCTTTGTTTAGCAGTCCAAGGCACTCTCGTCATCAGTGGGCTAACCTTGGTGATGACCGCAGGCTATCCGATTGCGAGTCAGTTCAAGACAAATCCCTTGGCCGATTTATATGGCTGGCGTTCTGCATCCACCCGCGCTAATCTTTTGGTCAATGAACTAAAAGCGAGCGGGATTGCGGTGCAGAACTGGACATTGGCAAGTCGGGTTGGTTGGTATGCCAAGCCGACGCCCATTTTTGTCTTAGATGATCGGCAAGATCAGTTTGATTTATGGTTTGGCACGCTTCCTGAGGGTTCGAATATCATCCTCCTAAATTGGTCCGAGATGTCCTTCAAGCTTCCAGTGGGCGATGGTCAATTTAGAACCTGTCGCCCCCTAGACCGTCTTCGAATCGCTCATTTGGGCCAAGCTTTGAGCCAATTTGAACTCAGTTATTGTCAAGGCTGGGGTGGAAAGGCAAAACCACAACGCGAAGCATTATCCTTACGTCCATGAGCTCTCAATGGAAAGTAGTACTTAAACGTAGCTGGCCCACGATTCGGATTGTTCTCTCGATTGTCTTGCTCTGGAAGGCTACGAGCGGTATTGATTGGCAAGCCCTGATTGAATCCGAGTTACAACTTCAAGCCCAGTGGTTAGTGGCAGGGGGTCTTTGCATTACTGCTGCCTTTATCTGCGGAGGTCTACGCTGGGGTTTATTTATGCAGCGTGCCGGCTTTCAAGGAAGCCTGATGGGATATGTCGCGCTGTATTTTTCAGGGGGTCTCATTAATCAAGGCCTGCCTAGCACTCTTGGGGGCGACAGTTATCGCGCCATCGCTGGAACCCATCTCACTCAGAGTGGGCAATTGAGTCATCAAAAAGAACTGGCTGAAGAACTAAGCCATGCGGATGATCTCAAGCAGCAAAGTCCTAAATTGCGTTTGGGATTTTCCATGACGCTATTGGATCGAGTTGTAGGTCTCATGGGTAACAATATCTTAGGCGGTATCGGTCTTGTTCTTGGTGGCGCTACCCTTGGTGCTTGGGGTATTGAGTTGGGGTACGTCGTGTTGGCTGGCATGCTGGGGATTGGTGCTCTATTTGCTTTTGCTCTAAGCTACCAACCCTTGTTGCATTGGATTCAAAAACTTCTAGGGCGTTTTGATCTGCAGCCCGCGCTTTCAGGAATTCGTCTTGCCTTTGCATGGCCCAACAATATTGCGCAAGGCATATTTGCTGTATCGATCCATTGCTTCAATATTCTGGCTCTAGGGTTTTGTCTCAAAGCGTATGGTGCCGATGTACCCACAGAGGCACTGATGATTGGTCTTCCCGCTTTAAGTCTTTTGCTCATGCTGCCAATTAGCATCTCCGGCTGGGGCTTGCGTGAAGCGACCCTAGCTTCTGTCCTTACCCTTTGGGGGATTAATCCCTCACTCACGGTTTTAGGATCGATTAGCTACGGCGCAATTACCTTATTGTGCGTCTTGCCTGGCGCGTATAAATTGCTAAAACGAAGTTAAATGGTCGTGGGCATAAAATAGAGCCTAGGTCACAAAGGATAAAAGCAGAATGGCAATTAGCGTCAATGCAATGCGTACCATTGATCACTGGGTTGGGGTGCCACTTTGCGCCATCGCTAGCCCGATTGTTGCTTTACTTGATCTACTTTCTAAGCCATTTGCTCGGTCGACCGAACCCAAGAGACTCCTCTTCATTGAGCTCTCTGAAATGGGTAGTGCCATTCTTGTTGATCCAGCGATGCGCAAAGCCCAAGCCAATGGGGCCGACATTTACTTTCTAATTTTTAAAAGTAATGCTGCCAGTCTCGGTTTATTAAATACCGTTCATCCTAACCATATTTTTACGATTGATTCCTCTAGCTTGTGGAAGTTAGCGTACGATACTCTACGTTTCTTAGTGAAGGCACGTTTTTATCGGATTGATACAGTGATTGATCTAGAACTGTTCTCCCGCTTTACTGCCCTACTAACTGGATTGTGTGGTGCAAGACGTCGTGTTGGCTACCATATTTTCCATGGAGAAGGATTGTGGCGTGGCACGATGCTAACGCGCAAAGTACATTACAACCCGCATATTCATATTGCGAAGAACTTTATATCGCTCGTACATGCCGCTTTTGCGAAAGAGGAGGAACAGCCCTTTAGCAAAATTACAATTTCCGATCAAGAGATTCAGCTTGCTCATGCTGTGATTGATCCGATGGTCAAACAACATCTGCAACTGCGCATCGAGAACCTGGCCCAACAAGCCATGATCCCATTTAAGCATGGGCAGCAACGGATTATCTTAATAAATCCTAATGCCAGTGATTTGCTTCCTCAACGCCGTTGGGCGCCAGAACGATTTTCAGAGCTAATTACCGCAACACATCAGCGCTGGCCAGAGGATCTCATCCTAATCACGGGTTCACCGGCGGAGCATACCTATGTAGAAGGTGTGCGCTTGGCAGCCAAAGTAAAACATGCCATCAATTTTGCCGGTCACGTGCGCTTCTCGGAGCTGCCGGCTCTCTATACACTGTCGCACGCAATGGTGACCAATGACTCAGGTCCTGGTCACTTCTCGTCCGTCACTGATTTGCATACTGTCGTTCTATTTGGTCCTGAGACCCCTGCTTTGTATGGCTCACTTGGTAAATCGATTCCGATTACTGCCCAACTAGCCTGCTCGCCCTGCGTAAGCGCTGCTAACCATCGCAAGACCCCTTGCCAAGACAATATTTGCATGAAAGCTATTTCGGTCTCTCATGTCCTAGATCGTCTCGCTGTTCAGATCAGTGCAGCTGATCGCGCTCGGGCTTTATAAAGACTCTTAACCTATGAACTTTGGTCGCGCTTGGGCTGTACCCCTTTTCCCACTATGTCTCTGGCTGATCTTACTGGCGAGCGGTAAAGAAGTTGAGGTCTTTCTTTGGCTCAATCAAGCGGCCCAAGTTCTTCCTAACTGGGCTTGGGCTTGGTTCACCTTTTTAGGCAATGGTTGGGGCATCTTTGCCCTG
>RFQL01000125.1 GCA_009924985.1 Burkholderiaceae bacterium
GGCGTGGTCGCCCTACCGGGGTAAAGAACGGTGACGGGGTAGCTCACAAGAAACCTGCCGTTAAGAAAAGGCCCGTAAAAAAGCCTCGTATCAACATTGACGCAATCGTTGCCAACGGCGAAGTCAAGAAGTTGAAAGCGGAAGTGGAGCGTTTAAATGATTTGCTTCAAAAGGCATATGAAGCCTACAACGGCGCAAAGCTACACATCCAATCACTGGAGAAACGCAACGCCGCTTGCCTGACCGTGATCGGATACTTGGAAGGCAAGATCTTCAAGGAGAGCGAAGACTAATGAACGGACTCCAGTTTGAATGCATCAAGATTGCACTCAAACAGGATAACGCTGGATTCGTGCTGACCGTGCGAATCCACCCCGACGACATCCCGGAAGAACTGTTTCGGGATTTTGTCGGGGCGCGTTACGCCTGTGTGCTGGTGCGTATCGGGGAAGATGAGCGACCTGTTACTTACGTTAACCGCGTACAACAGGCAGGAATCCTCTGCAAAAATTTAAACTTCCAAGGCTGGCTCTACGAACACTACGGGATTGAAGACACCACAGAACAAGCGGCAAGTAAGTTTGTTTGCGATACATGTGGCATCCAATCGCGCAGTGAACTGGCTACCAACCTAGAAGCCCAACTGAAATTCGATAAGGTAATAGAACAATATGAACGCACCAAAGCCGCATTCTAGGGTCAAGCCGGTCATGATCTACTTGAATGATCAAGACAGGGCAGAACTCAACGAGTATGCCAAGCAGAAGAAACTGCCAGTCAGTCAGTTGGCGCGTGAAGGTATCAAGATGCGAATCACCGCCAGCGATTACAACACGGGCTTCAACGATGGTTTAAACGCTGCTAAGGAAGTGACTCAAACTACAGACGGGGCCAAGATGATGTTCCCTTCCGGCAAGTCATTTGCAGATCTGGTATGCGAAAACATTCAGCATTTGGCTCGCCACTTGGAGGCACAAGATGAACCAAAGGGATGAGTGGAGGTTGATGTTGGCGGCGTTTGCAATGAACGGGCTGATGTCCCGGTTTCCAGATGTCCTATCTTTAAACCAAATACGCGAGTCATCATTTGAAATAGCAGATGCAATGCTTGAAGAAGACAAAGGTATAGCAGCTATCAAACATCGCAAATACAAAAGACGGTATGACACTTAAGATTTTCACTGCCATTTATATATTGTTCATTGTATGGATAGTTGTTCAATTGTTTAAGGTAAGAAAATGAAAGCAGACGAACAGAGGATGACCGACTTCGGGTTTGAGCCTGTGTGGACTTTCCAAGATAACATCTATTGGGTTCCGCACTATATCGAACCGCATGTATGGGTAACGCTTGCGGGGATCACCGCGACAACAGATGAGTTGCTTAACTCAAAGGCTTTCCTGCAAACCAAGTACCTATGGAAACGCAGGTGGGTTGAGGAGTACATCTATCAGGGCAGGTCACGGGTTATGTCACCGCAAGACTTGCGTTTGATTCTTAAGACCATCGACAAAACAGTAAGAAAAAAGGACCTACGCCGTGGAAAAAGCTGAACACACAACCCCTTGGGGCAAAGTCTGGACCCATGGTTCCGACGTAATCAACACGTTTAAATCTATCGTGGTCAACCCGGAAACAGGAGAGAAGTGGAGGCCACCAAGCGAGTACCGAAACGACTGGTTGTTTAAAATCAACCGGGAGAACGGCAATGTTTGAGTTCGGCGCTGAGTTAAAACAAATGCGAGAACAACAAGGATTGTCTATCAGTCAGATATCTAAGGATGTGGGGCTTCACAAGTCAAGTTGGTCTAGGTATGAACGCAACGAACACGGCATGGGGTTAGACACATACCTAATGCTATGCAAACACTTTAACAAAAGCATTGGGTTCAAAAGAGAATGGGAGACTTTGACCAATGATGAGATCAACGAATGCATCACCTATAACAACATAACAGTGGTAGATGGCGACGTATATGAATTTGTCAAATCTTTGGAATTTTTAATAAAATGGAAAAATCAATGAAAGCAATGGAAGAAAACAAACAAATCTTTGTTATTGCAAAAAACATTTTAGAAGTTATACAAGGGGAGACTTTTGATGATCTTATTCCTGCTCTTACAATGGTACTTGCTGATGTTGGATCTGGATGCGAAGTGGAAATTGATACCTATCTTTCTTTTCTCTGTGATTCAGTAAAAAAAATTATTGCTGCAAGAAAGATTATTGAAGACGCGTTTGAAGACAACACACAATTACACTAATGAATCACATACTTGTAAACGTCATTGATAACCAACTTGAGTGTACTCACTGCGGGTCTAACTATAAAACTTCGTTTAAGAAGTCCATAGATTTGTACACGCAAACAATCAAGGCTTTTACAACAGATCATAAACACTGTGTTAAACCCAAAGGAAAAAAACGTGACAAAAGGTGAAGCATGGCGGGAATGGTGGTATCAAAAGCACGGCAAGAACCAGCCTATGGGTGGCTACCATCCGATGGAAGGGTACATCTTTGAGGCTTGGTCTGATGGCTGGGATGCGGCTTTGAAAAAAGCCTGTCCTCCCTGCAATGGCAACTGCAATCAAGGCAGAGACTGCCCTGCTAGAGATTGACAACAATATTTAAATTAAGGAGAAGAAATGATACGAATTTACTCAGACCTCAAAGGAAGCGGGGAGTTTGTTGTACAGACTACTTGCTTGGATACAGATAGCTTTATCTCAGAACTGGCAGAGGCTATGGATACTGCCATCCGTAAGTCAGATGACAACGGAATCAGTGCGCTGGGGATTCTTAAGAACGCCATGCCCATATGTCTGGCTACAAAGCTGATACTGTGCAGGAACAACGCACCTTAGTTTGCGGGACTGTCTCCCCAAACTCCTGCGAGGTAATCGCAAGTGCGGGTCGGTGAGTTTTGGTGGAACGGTCAAGACGATGCCTTTGAGTCAAAGATAGACAAACTAGCGCCAAAGGATTTGATCAATGCAGTCATTGATATAACTGACAGTGCAATGGTCAAATCAGATACAAGAGAAGGCATTGGCTGGAAAGTTTCGGTATTCCAAGAACAAGAAGTAATTCTTTATTCATACAAAGCATGGAAGTGGTCAATGCAAGTACATGTAGCTGCAACAGAATCAAATGAACGCGCACATACAGCAATTACAAAACTAAAAGAAACGGTAGATGCGTTTAGGAATAACGTCAAGAACGACTTGGTTTCTATGAAAGCCGCAAGCGAGCGGGTACAGAACGAAGTCAGTCAAATGCAATCTAAATACAGGGTGGCAGTTGAACTATTAACTAACCAAGACTTTGAAAAAGCCCTAGCAAATGCTGAACGCATGGCTGCTGCCTTGCAACAGATTCAGCAGTTGTCTAAGACCAAAATTAGTTTTGCCGTATTTGAAGGATCACCAGAATGACTGACGCACATATGATGGTAAGAATCACGGACCCTGATACCAGTCATGAAGCTGCCTACAATTTTGACCCAACGGAGATGGAAGGTTTGGTCCTACAAGCGATTGCAAATTTTCCCAATGGATGCATTGCCGATGACCTCGAAAGGGCGTTGCCGTTTGCTAGGTGGAACACAATCACACCAAGGCTTGCCCCTTTGATTCGCAAAGGATTGATTGTAGATACCGGCGAACGACGTAAAGCAAAATCAGGTCGCGGGCAACGGGTTGTTAAGTTTGTCCCAGAGCCGGAACGGGTGGCAGTGCCAACCAAACCCAAGAAGCGTGGATGGGTTGGTTTAAACGATGAAGAACTGCAAGCACTGTCTGATGGATGGTCAATCATGTTTGGCGGGTATGTGCAGGACTTTGCTAAGGCAATTGAAGATCGCCTTAAGGAGAAAAACGGTGGATAGGGATGAAATCATCCGCATGGCGCGGGAGGCTGGCGCATGACTGGTCGCTTGATGACGGCACGCTTGAACGCTTCGCCGCCCTTGTCGCCGCGCATGAGCGGGAGGAATGCGCCAAGATTGCCGAGACACCGTTTTCGGGGGAGCAGGACGACATCACCATGCAAGCGAAAGACAGAGTTGCCGCCGCTATCCGCGCAAGGGGAGAGAAGTGACCTACACAGCAGCAAATAATACAAATTGCCAACAAGAACTTATGGCTCTTGGGAAACCGTACCCTCGCACATGTTTTGTTTGCGGGCTTGGCCCCTGTATTCGTGGCCAAGTTAAAAGCGTTGCGCCTGTAAACCAAGGTCAATATGGATGGCTATGCCCTGCCTGTGGGCGTGGTAATGCACCATACAACTCGACCTGCCCATGTAAAGGTTTTCCCAAGATGGAGGTCACATGTTGAACCAAGAAGACATTATCCGCATGGCGCGGGAGGCGGGGCTACCGGAAGCCATTATTGAAATGACCCCGGCGGCATTTGAACGCTTCGCCGCTCTTGTCGCCGCGCATGAGCGGGAG
>RFQL01000126.1 GCA_009924985.1 Burkholderiaceae bacterium
AAGCTTTATAATGGGAAATATCATACGTTATGTCTCGATGCTTTCGCATCTAATATTCCAATTTTTTTTAGCCAGCATGAACTTGATGAATACGCGACCTTCTTAAGTAAGAACGCCGCTGACAACTACTGGTGCATATTTGACAATGAGCAGTTCATTGGGGCAGGTGGGTTTTGGGTTTCTGAAAATGGATCAGCAAGGTTATGCTACGGCATCATTCATGCCCTTCATCACAAAAAGGGTTTTGGTCGAGCATTGGTCGAATATCGTTTACGCAAGTTAGCATCCAACGATTCTGTTAAATGCATTGGCTTAGATACCAGTCAGCATAATCCCGGTTTTTTTAAACGTTTTGGCTTCGGTGAGATCGAAGTTAAACCTGACGCATATGCACCAGGGCTGCATGCTCATGAAATGGAACTTGTTTTGAGTCCGACAAATCGAAAGCATATTTTAGATGCAACTTAAACTAGTCGGCATTTGCAATAGTTTGGCCACTTAACCGGCTAATAGCGGTCTGACCTCCTGAGATCACAGCATAACTTCTATCCACGTTGTTCTCAAGACCCTGTGATTTGGCCTTTTCTGTTCCAGGAAGAGAATCAAGTTTATCCTACTAACCATGTGTACCGATCTTTCTGAAAAAATCAGAAAGGTGGGTCACATTGGTAACTACATTCAAGTGTTGTCATTGTCACCGGGAGAGGTCTGCTAACTCACGTCTAAAGGGTCGACAGTCCTATTGTGGAGATCCACCTTGCCAACGCGCACGAAAGGCGGACTGGAAGCGGATGAAGTTAGGTGAAGATCCCGACTATCGTCTAAATCACATTGAAGGCAACAAATCGTGGCGAACTTCTAATCCAGACTATTGGCGCAGGTACCGGCAAAAAAATCCAGAGAAAGCAAAAAGGAACCGCTTATTGCAAAAGTTACGGCGCATTAAGGCCAGGCGCGAGCTTGCATCAAAGGACCGACCTGATACCGGCGTTGAAAAGGTGGACGCGTCATTCATAGAGAATTTACAGGTAGATAGCCTGTTTTGGCTAAAGCCAGCCGTTGCAAAGGTGGACGCGTTACTAGTGGAAATTTCATCTATATCAGCTGCTTATGACAAGTTGCAAAGATCGACTCGTTAGTCAGGTTCCTAGAAATGCGATACAGCGATCCTCCCAGTAAGGAGGTAGCAACGTGCATCTCAAGATTAAGAGTTCGGGCCCCTATTTTGGCGAAACTGAACCCCTTGCGAATGAGTTCAATCGATTTCTGTCGACGCTCTCAATTCGCGGTTTATCCGTTACGACGCTGCGTGCCTATGCCTATGATCTACTGACAATGCATCGGTGGCTCGTGTCCACTAAGTATGATGTTTACGCATTGAATCAAACAAATCTTTTAGATTTTATCGCCTATAAAAAATCCCTCAATGCAAACCCAAAATCCATCAATCGAGAACTGGTCACCATTCGCCAGTTTTTCAGGTTTCTCACGGGCGACGATCTAGCACCTGCTGCCGGCTCTACAGTTTCAGCTGGTCATTATAAGGGGCGAGGGATGGATAAAAACCTGGGCCTTCATCGTCTAAAAAGTAAACGTCAATTAAATCTCCGGGTAAAGACGCCGCGAATCTTAGTTGAGCCTTTAACTGAAGAGCAAGTTTGCGCATTTTTGGGAACACTCCGACGGTACCGCGATATTGCTATCGTCCATCTCATGCTTTTATGTGGACTACGGTCTCAGGAAGTCCTGAGGCTACACACATATGATGTCGATCTGATTGATCATTTTGTCAGAGTCACTGGAAAGGGTGACAAACAGCGACAACTGCCAATTCCTTCAATTTTAGCTCGGTCTATAGGTGACTACTTGGAGCTTGAACGTCCAAAAAATTGTCCGAACAGCAATTTGTTTGTCGTATTGCAGGGGCCTCGCCGCGGAAAAGGAATGACACCGGCGGGCCTACGTATTTTGTTTAGATATAGACGGGAGCATCGCGGCATCCCAAATGCGAATGCTCATAGGTTTCGCCATACCTTTGGCGCTGACATGGCTCGAAATGGAGTTAGGCTTCCAATTCTTCAGAAGATGATGGGGCATGCCAACGCTGTCACGACGTTAGGGTATATAAATTTATCGATGAATGACATTACCACGGAGTTCCAGCGAGCCAGCGCCACGATTAGAAAAAAATACAGCTTAGATGCTGACCTAAACAACGTTAAGTCCGACCTCAACGAAATATTTTAGTTACATGGCACATTTTGATGGGCATTTGCCAGAGATGGCTCAAAAGTTTCTCTCGACTAAACGTGGGTCATTCTGCGGGACTCAAGTCCGGCAATTTCACGTCTACATCCAGCAACTTAGGATGGATATTTCAGAAATCAATTCGGAAATATTTTTTGGGTTTTTAGAGCAAAAGACTTTGCTTGATCGGACGCGTCGTGTCTACAAATGTCAGCTACTCGCCTATTTAGACTTCCTTTTTGATTGCGGTCAGATTGGGTTCGACCCAGAGTTACTGCGGATAAAGCCCATATCGAATTTAAAGCCGATACCGGAGCAAGCCCGTGCATTCATTGAGTCGTCAAAAGGAGCCTCAGCAGCAATAGCTGCTGTGAGAAATTTTCACCAATGGTTAAACGACAATGAGATGGACTTGCGAAACCTCTCACCAACGATTTTCAGTGTGCATTTAGAAGATCGCTTAAAGAGCGTTGCTACATCGACTGGGACAGTCTATCGACTGCAACTTCTTGCTTATCTCGAATTCCAGTATCATGCCAATCAAATAAACTTTGATCCTGCTACTCTGCGAGCCAAGCCAAAAGAATCCCCGATCCCCGAAAATTGTCGGCTGCTTTTAGAGAGCAAGTCTCCGTCAATGACGAGTATTGCACGAGTATTTCACGTGTGGCTAAACTCAAAGAACCTAACACCAGCCGACTTAACTGTTCTTCACATCAACGAGTTTCACGAATCCCGCCGCGAAAAAATTTCTGAGTTGACTGTTCGCAACTCAGAAAACGTCCTTCTCAGATACTTGGATCTACTACATAGCAAGAGTTTGGTCGCCTTCGATCCGGCCATCATGCGTAAAATCCCTCGAACTATTGAACTTCCTGAGCAGGCTAATAAATTCCTTGTACACCATGGGATCGTATCTAAAGACACAACTCTGAAATTCTATAAGTCTGGCCTAAGAAGTTTTTACAAATGGTTGGATATAAGCCAACGAGAGCTGAGCAGACTCTCTGCATTCGATCTAGAAGAATATGCACTTCACCTAAAAAACAGCGACTTAAAGGCAATAACAAGAAACGCCAGATTAGTTTGTCTAAGGGTGTATCTTCGATGGCTCAACGAGCACGGACTTTTGAACGAAGACGCCGAAAACCTCATTAAGCCTGAAACATTTCCTAAACTGCCTCGATACCTACCGAGACCATACCCACAAGAGGTCGACACTGCGATTCAAGACCGATTGTCAAAATCGACAGACCAATACTCCCAAGGGCTTCTGTTGATGAGAAACACTGGTCTAAGGATTAGCGAACTGACCAACTTAGAATTCAATTGTTTGCAATACAGCCACGACAACCAACACTTCCTCAAAGTACCCCTAGGAAAGTTAAACAGCGAAAGACTGGTACCAATCGACGACGTGACGCTCAAAATTATAAAAACGCTACAGGGAGAACGCCCGAGATCTTCTACAACTCTGCTTGAAACCGCAAGAGGGGTGAAAACTAGAAAAGACTGCTATTCAAAGGCGTTGAAGTCAGCCTGTGCTGGGCTGGATCTACATGGACCTGCTCATACTCATCGGCTACGTCATACTTTTGCAACGTCAATGCTCAACGGAGGCATGAGTCTTGTCGGTCTAATGAAAATCTTGGGTCATAATGATCATAGAATGACCTTGCGATACTCTGCAATTACTACAGAAACAGTAAGAGACGAGTATATGACGGCTCTGGAGAAGCTCGCTGATCGATACAAAGGGATTGTGGCAGATGAATTGAAGATGCCCCATGATCCACTCAAATCTATAAGGGACATCGCAAAACGAATTCAGCTGCACTCGTCAAAAGATCCTTCGATTGAGAAAAAGAAGTCGGCAATTGTTAAGCGACTCCACCGGATTGAAGATGATCTCAAGATCCTAGCGTCAATCTGCAAACTCGAACTCTAAGCAGCAGTTTCGTGGAAATATTAGCCAGTTAATGGCCAACCTAGAGTTCCAGTTGAAACATTTTTAGGTGGCAAACTTTCGCAATGGCGGCAAAGTCCTCGTCAAAAGTAAGCAAGCGATAATTTCGGTTTATTGCGGTTGATGCAATCAAGCAATCAATGCCGTGAGCTGATACTCCTTTGGACAAACACTGAGAGCGGATACGAGACGCAAGTAAATGGTCTTCTTCATCGGCCAAGATTAC
>RFQL01000127.1 GCA_009924985.1 Burkholderiaceae bacterium
GAGGCCCAGATCATTACCAAGGTATTTTTAGAGTTATTCGCAGGCAATGAGTAGCTAGTCCCTGCGAAGGTCTCAAGCTTGCCAAGCTCCACAGTCTGGCCAATGGTCATGGCACTCACTAGCCCAGGGATGAGCAGGAAAGACAGGAGAATCTTACGTATCAGGTGATTAATATGGGTCATTGACTAGAGTCCTAGCATCTGTCGGGCTTCGTTAGAGCTGGCTAGTTGTCCTCCAAGATCGCCAATGATCCGCTTAGCTCTGCTAACGAGTTGGGCATTACTCTCGCAGAGCACACCCTTCTCCAGATAGATATTGTCTTCCATGCCCACCCGAATATGTCCGCCCAAGAGCCAAGTTTGGGCTACGATAGGAAACTCAGCACGGCTAATCCCAAAGGCGGCCCAGATCGCTCCACTGGGAAGTTGATCGCGCATATAGAGTAAGGTGGCTGGATCGGTATTGAGACCGTACTTCACACCCATCACAAAGGTATAAAGACCAGGGCCATCCACTGTGCCATCGGCAATCAGATCTTTAGCAAGATTAAGATCGCCACTATCAAAGATCTCAAGCTCGGGCATCACTCCTGCCTCACGAATTACCTTTGCCATCTTGCGCACGTTACTGGGGGTGTTCATCACCACATCGGCACCCGAATTCATGGTGTTGAGATCCAATGAACAAATTTCTGGTTTTAGTGCCGCGACATGCTCGACTCGTTTGAGTGGATCGCATAAGGTCGTGCCAGGTGCAAAGATTTTGGGGTCACCTTCGGTCGGCACATAGCGTCCTCCAGGGCCGGTAGTGAGATTAATGATGAGTTCTTTATTCTGCGCCTTGATGAGATGCATGACTTCGGCATAGTGATCTAACTCCATCGATGGTTTGCCAGTCTCTGGATAGCGCACATGAATATGGGCTACTGCTGCTCCTGCATCCGCTGCTCCCAAGCAAGCATCTGCAATCTGCTTGGGGGTAATGGGCAGATACGGGGTCATCTCAGGCTTAGTGAGATTACCTGTTACTGCACAAGTTAGGATTGTTTTGTTCATTTGGGGGCTCGCTGTTGTTATCAATTAATCATCTCATTGGAGCAAATTTACTCGTAGTGGGTCCACATTCTAAAATACGTACTATCTTTTCTTTTCGGAAGATTTCGTAAACTAAACGATGCTGAAATTGGACCAGCCCAACGCCGCCTATATTCACCATCCGCATCATATTCTTGGGCCTGCCTGCCCAGCACGATTCGAACATGCCTCCTTGGCCCTAGAGAAATCAAA
This sequence comes from Burkholderiaceae bacterium, assembly GCA_009924985.1. Lineage (GTDB taxonomy): Bacteria > Pseudomonadota > Gammaproteobacteria > Burkholderiales > Burkholderiaceae > Polynucleobacter. The sequence continues at coordinate 1,287 of RFQL01000127.1, forward strand.
CAGATCTGAGCGAAATTTTTTATGTGTTTCTTAAGGGTTTACCCCTAAAAATAGCAGGCTGTATCTTGCCTTTCTTCATTGAAGGGTCTAGATTGAAAATAGAAATGTGAACTTTAGTTGTTGTATTTATTAGTCAAGTAAACAGCTTTAATTTTTGGTGTCATTGATTTGTATAAAAGGGAGAAATAAATGATTAAAAACCTAAAAATAGCCTTGTTCTCAGTTGGTCTGATTACAGCTGGCGGTGTCATTGCAGCAGCACCTATCCTTTCAACCGATGTAGTGGCAGCAAAACTTGACTCACCGTGGGATATGAGTTTTTTGAAAGATGGCACTATGTTCTTCACTGAAAAGTGTAAGGGCTTATCAGTACGCACTCCCTCTGGAGCAATTAATAAATTACACGGGATGACTGGCACCACAGGATATGCCTCTGCCAGTGCCGACCTCTTTTGTGATGGTCAGGCAGGCATGATGGGTGTTGAAGTAGATCCAGATTTTACCAAGAACCGCTATCTCTTTGTTTACTCAAGCTCGAACCTGAATAACAAACAGGTCAATCGCGTAATGCGCTTTAAGGTCGGTAATGACTTTAAATCAGTATCGGATCGTACAGACATCGTTTCTGATATTGGTTACAAGCCTAAGGCAAGTAAGCATCCATTCGGTGGGCCTGGCGCACATAATGGTGGACGGATTCGTTTTAGCCCAGCCGATGGTTTCTTGTATGTCACAACTGGTGACAACCATTTAGGTATTGGTCCACAAAGTCCTACCATTATTGCGGGCAAAGTCTTGCGTATCGATCGAGATGGCAAAGCGGCTGCGGATAATAAGCCCCCTGCTGGTTTTGATTTCCGTATCTACACCTATGGTCACCGTAATCCCCAAGGAATTGCATTCCGTCCAGGCGATAACCGTCCCTTTACCGCTGAGAATGGCCCATGGCACAGCGATGAGGTCACTGCTCTAGAAAATGGGGGTAATGCTGGCTGGGACCCACGTCCAAATATGGCTGGCAGAAAAGACTGTCCTGATGACTATTGCGGTTACTCCCCCAATCAAATGGGCGCAATGGACCCCAAAGAGCGCTCCGCCTTTATGTCAATGACCGATCTCAAAACCTATCCCAAGGCAATGAAACCAGCATGGAACAACAATGGTCTCTCGCAAGGTATGTTTTGTAATACGTTCTTATCAGGCGCAAAATGGAAAGATTGGAATGGCCAAATGGTAGTTGGTTACGCTGGTATCGGTATCCATGGCACGCCCGTTGGTAACCGTCTTGAGGTTTTAAAGATTAGCTCTGACGGTCTCAAAGCAACCAAGACTGATGTATCCTGGCCAACTGCAACAGGCCGTTTTCGTGCTTGTACCCTAGGTCCTGATGGTAATCTATATGTTGCCCTTGAGGATCAAGGTAATATCATTCGCGTTACGCCGCAATAACACATCGATAATTAGGGATGTGCTACGAACTCGTAGCACATCCTTTTTTTAGTATCTACTATCGCTTTATCATTTATTAAATCCCTTTAGAAATGTATTGATGCATCGTTTTTTTAATTTATTTACGCTTGTTTTTTTATCAAGTTCAGCAGGTCTTGTACAGGCTAACTATGATCTTCTCCAGCAGAAGAACTGTTTTGCCTGTCATTACATGGATAAGCGCAAATATGGTCCCAACTTTAAGGAAATCTCAGCAAAATATGCGAAAGATAGTAGTGCTGAAGAATTACTGACAAAGAAGATTAAGGCTGGGGGAGCAGGTGTTTGGGGAGAAGATATGATGCCACCCCAACCTCAGGTCTCTGATGCTGAGGCGAGAGTTATCGCCAAATATGTTTTATCACTAAAGTAATTTCTTTAGCTAAATCATGAATCCGGCAAGCAAACCCCTGAATCAGTTAAATAATATTCTCAACTCTTCCAAAGCCTCTTTCTGTAGTTAAAGATTAAGATGGCAACCATTTATTTTATGGAATATTGGGTAGCTAAACTATCACGCGCCTGTTCATGGGTCGCAACTATTGGCCTGTTCTTGGGATTTCTCTATGGCGTTCCTGTCCAAGCAAATTCAAGTCTTTACGAGTTTCGTTCTTGTGACAACTTAGAGGCTAGCTTACATACAGAAAGTTGTATGAGTCAGTGTGTTTCATTTGGACTTAGTCTGAGCTCCTTTGAGGTTGACCTGCCTAACCAGCGCATCTCCGAGATCATCTGGGTTGGAAGAAAACCATCCAATACGAATTTAATGAGTAATTGTGATGTAAGAGATTTAGAAAATTGGCGCTGTTGGTCTGAGTCGAAGGTTATGGGTGGTGAAGTTCGCAAAGACGTATTTACTAAATTAGGGAAGGTTTTCGTGCATATGCAGGGCTCTGGTGGAGAGCAATACCTGTGTAGCATAAAGAAAGAGTAAAGCTAAGTATTAATCCCTATGAAGCTCCAATGCTTCTAATAAATTACTTTCAAATTCCAAAAATTAGGCTGATTACTCAAGCACCCTAATATTTATATTTAAATCTTCAGGTTTCACCCTACCTCCTATCAAGCCCAACTAGATAGAAATCTGGACAAGTATTTGGACACCCGTCCTAGATGTCTTGCTGTATACGGGCACGTATTGAAGATGAAGTTCGAATGGCATTGGTTGTGTTGTGAGTAAATACGTTACTTTCAAACAGGATCGGCTTTAGTAAATACACATCCTTCTGATGAGCAAAATACTATGTGAAGAGTAATATAAAAACTAATTTCTAGTGCCCTTGCACTTTGGATAGCGAGTTGACCACCTAATTCACCACTAACCGCTTAAAATCATTGAGGTCTTATTGCTAAGACCCCTAGGGCTTCTCTCTTATGAGCCCTCTGACTTAACCAACTGAACAATTAGCACTTAATGACTGCATCTGACCGTCAATTAAAACATATCAAGTTGTTCTGCGATTTTCTCGGTGCTCTTTTTAGTAAGGAATGCATCTGAATTAGCTGGCTGCAATAAACACCCAAGGCTCTGTGCCTGCCCTATTAGCCAATGAACTTTACGGCTGATCTGAATTCGGTAGGCGCTCGGTATA
>RFQL01000128.1 GCA_009924985.1 Burkholderiaceae bacterium
TCATTAGCTCGCTGTACCAAGCACCCACCCTCTTGCCAAAACTAGGCTCACACTTTTCTATGTGGCTTCTTGACCTTTCCACCGCCTCTCGAATGGTCATTAATCGAGCCTCTTTCGGAGTCGTTCATTCTCCTCCACGAGTCGAGAAATCGTTTTGAGCGATTGCCCAAAAAGCTGTCTGTATTCTTCTGGGGTTGATTTGTTTCGGTCGAGTTTATCCCACCGCATAATAAAGTCGGTAATTGAATCTTGGTTCGGGACTTCGCCAATGTCGTAAGGTCGGGTTGTTACGCACCCACAAAGAAGAACGCTAGTTGCGGTGAATCCAAGAATCCACTTCCGCATCCCGCAAACGCCTATTGTAAGCAATTTCTTCATCGTCCCGTTCTTTTCTTGTCTTGGCTCGGTTCTTCGTCCACCAAGCAATGATTCCAATTAGACCAGCGAGCGAGGCGAGAATGGCCTCCCACATTGTTATTTCCTAGAAAACTTCGAGAGGAATGAAACGATTTTCGTGAGGGTGGCCTCCGGCTCGTCACCGGGTATCAAAGAGGCAACGGCAATCACAGCAGACAAGAGGGCAACCAAAGCACCCACCCAAGCAAACACATCTTGAGACTGAATGAAAGTTAAGATTTGGTTCATAAAGAAAGGAGGGTGTCAAGGCTACCACTTACCAACAGGACACCTGCTTGTGCTAAGGCGAGTCTTTACCTCAATATAGCACCCGCATTTAAGACATCTTTTATTTAATAAGTATTCGCAAGAAGAACAAGTCTCTAGCCTTTTATTTAACTCGTCACCCTCACAAGTCTTGAACCCCGATGCAGACCATTCGATTAGGCTCTTGCCAAGATTTTTAGCCATAGCAACCGAACCGGGTCTTTGAGTGTGTTGCCTTAATTCTTCTAAGCTGTTAAGGCGTATTCCCATTTAATTAAAATACCATTTTACACTCACATCAGCTAGACCATAAGGCCCGCAAGCAGTAGTATTGTAAGCCGAAAAGGGCAAGGATAATCTTTTCCCATTTTTTATCGGCTCAACTTCTGTATCTCCTGCAAGAAATCCAAGGTCACAAAATTCTTCTGTAAAATAAACTCCACCCACAGAGCCAATGTTGTCTATAAGCGACCCGCCAAGTATAATCGCTCTTGGAGTCAGCAAGTCAAAGCACTTCTGATCATATTCTTCACTAAAAATAGTTCCAGATATTAAACCACCACAACAACACGGAGGGTCATCACAATTCTCTCCAGCACAATCGGTTGTGGGATTACAATTTATATTACCATACGCAGAGCTATCATTATAACTATAAGTGATATACTGAACACAGCACTCACAAACGTCACAAGGGCTTTCTGGTATCAATAAAGCCATAAATATTTCGTTAGGGCGTTAGCCTAAAGTTAGTAACCAATGACTGTAATTCGGTAGGTGGCGGTGTTTACATCCCTTGAAACACTATCTGCATTTACACAAGATAAGCAGACTGTGTTGGCTTTATACGCTACGCCTTGAATTACTGCTCCAGCAGAAATTGCCGACGGCAAGCCAACAAGCACAATGTCATTTACTGCCGCACCAGTAACTACTACATCCCGATAATGCTGATCGTTTCCCGCTACTGTCCCAAAAGTGACTGAGGCAAGTGTTGTGACGGTATAAGGAGATTGTGGAAGAACGCCGTAGCTAACCCCACTTGCGATTAGCCCAGTATTAATAAGGCCAGAAACAACATTAACCGCCGTTGGCTGGGTATATGAAAGAAGCCCAAGGTTTGTGAGGCCAGAGACAATGTTTACTCCAGATGGTTTTGCCGTAACTGTTGCTCCATAAAATCCCATAGGGGTATTGGCAAAGGAAAGCCCTGCCCCATAACTAACGACTGCCGTGCCAGAGCTATTATTGAGCGTCCTAGAACCAAAGGCGACTGATGTTACAGCAGAGGAATCAGCAAGGCCACGAGCTAGGGAATTTACGCCAGTCGTCGAATTAGCAACAAAAGCGGCGTAACTTTCGGAGGCCGTAAGATAACTGGCTTGAGCCGCTGGTACTGCCGACCCGGTGCTTATTAGGTCACGGCGTATTGTAACATCAGTTTGTAAGACTGTTTTAGGCGAGCCTGCTTGCACAAGCTCAATTTCTAGTGTGGGAGTAACTGTGTTTGTTCCCTGCTCTGCAAACAATTCATCAAGCTCTGCGGTCGCAAAAGTCACAACAGACTGCAAGAATTTCCCGAAGATAACCCCACTTGCATCTAGCGTCAGAGGGGTGGTGATAGCAGTTGACCCAAGCGCACGGACAAACGAAATTGAATAGTTCCCCGCATTATTGCCAAGATCAACACTTATATTTCCACTACCAATTCCAGTCACAGAGCTTAATGCTTCTGCAAAACTGGCGGCATTTGAGCCTATTGGGATAGCGGTTGTCGAGTTTGCTCCAAAGTTAAGAATAACTGAGCCACCTTCTGCGTCTGGGCCAACGGCCAGACTATATGTTTCATTTTGAGTTGCAGAACCGTCTTGAATATTTGTAAGAGAAACAACCCCAGCAGTCGGAGAGGCAACGAATGTGTCTGCATATACAGCCGGATTGCGAACTAGCTTAATGATTTGCTGGGCGTTTACAGAGGGGGCTGGGAATCGTCGAGTATTTACAATAACAGAAGTAGTTGGAAAAAGTGTAAAAGCAGAAGCCCCAAATGACATTGCGCTATTTGCCGTTGCAGAAGTGATTAGATACGCATATTGTTCGCTTCCGTAAGTAGTTACTAAAACTCCAGTTCCAGCAATCGCAGAAATAGCGTTGTATAATTGGGCTGTGGTAGCATTAAAAGAGATTGCGGTTGATGTTACAGCATTCAGAATTAACTTAAATTGTCCGTCTATTGGGTCTGCATCAATACCGCCGATGCCCAATTTTAGCGAAGAACCAGTTGTGTCTAAATCTCGAAGAAACCCATTAGAATCTCTTTCTTGCAATCGTACTCTAATATTATATGAGTCATTTCTGGTAAAAGTTTTTAGCGTCCCATCTCTTGCAGAACCAGCGGCCACTAAATTTCCATTAGTTGTGTCAATATATATATCTAAACTTTGAGCCATTTTAATTCATTCCTATGTCAATCTATGAGTAGCGTAAAACAACCAAAGTGCTTGGACTTCCATTTGAGCATACATTGATAGTTACTGATGTAAAGGCGGTAGTGGTTAGGTAACGACCATTAGACTCGGTCTTTGTATAATAATTATTCAAGGCAGTAGTTGTTGGATAGCGAGCGTCAGATTCAGTCTTTGTATAATAATTATTCAAGGCGGGGAATGTTGGTGGATTAGTGGCAAAGAGAGAGTCGCATTCTGCCTTGGTATAATATGACGCTTGCTGTGCTGGAACAATATTGGAAGTATCAACTAGCCCGGCACGAATTGTAATTGGGCCTTGGTAAATGGTTCTTAAATTATTTGGCTGAACTAATTTAACCTCTAGGCTCTTTGTAAATTCAGATAGAGCTTCCTCTGCAAACAATTCATTAAGCTCTGCCGTTGCCATTGTAATTGTGGTTTGAAGGAATTTTGCATATATAACGCCAGCGGAGTCTAAAGTAAGTGCTGTTGTAATATTCTGCAAACCAAGATTGCGAACAAAAGAGATTGAATATTCGCCGGCATTATTACCGGAATCTACGCTTATGTTTCCAGCTCCAATCCCAGTTACGGAAGATAACGCATCAGAAAATACCGATGCGCTAGAGCCAACTGCAATAGCGGTAGTTGTATTCTGCCCATAATTAAGAACGACTGACCCACCAACTGCGTCCGACCCAATCGCAAGGGAATATGTTTCATTTTGAGTTGCAGAACCATCCTGCACCTTGCTTAATGTTACAACTCCTGCAGTTGGACTTATGGTAAAAACATCAGAATATACTGCTGTATTTCTTATAAGTTTAATAATTTGCTGTGCTTTTGCCGATGGGGCAGGAAACTTCCTTGTACTAATTGCTACTGAACTTGTTGGGAATAGCGTGAATGAAGAGCCTCCTAGAGATAAGGCCGTATTGTCTGTTGCCGCTGTTATTAAATAAGAGAACGGCTCAATCCCATAAGTTGCTACATTAACTCCAAGGCCAGCAATGCCGGAAATTGCATTATATAGGTCTGTTGTTGTTGCGTTGTATTGAATCTCTAAAGATGTTACAGAATTTCTTGTTAGCTTAAAACTGCCAGAACTAGGCCCGGCATTAATTTCCCCAATCCCAACTTGCACAGAGGTATTTGATAAGTCAATGTCTCTATAAAATCCATTTTTATCTGTTTCTA
>RFQL01000129.1 GCA_009924985.1 Burkholderiaceae bacterium
AATGCAATGGCAGCTCAAAGCTCTGCTTTAGCAGCCAAACACACTGCCGAATTGCCAGAATCAAAAGCAATTGGCAGATTATATGAAGGTAATAAAGGCGCATATATTAAAGGCGCTGAACGATTATCACCTGTTGTCCGAGACATCGGCATCGGTGCATCGTCAGTTGGAAATTTAGTTACTAAAGGATTGTCAAATCCTTTTAGACCATATCAACCAGATAGTAGACCAACCAGTTCTAGGAGATAAAAATGTCAAAAAACGCTGTTTTTTTACGTACACCATACAACTATGACAAAGATGCTGCGTCAAATGAGTCAGGGTTGCATTGTGAGGATGCTTCCCTGGCTCAGCAGCATTACAAAGAAGAATGTGATATCAACACAATTCTTCAAAAATTCAATATATCGGGCATTTTGCCCGAAAACCCATTATCGCCACGTTATGGCGATTTCACCGGTATCGGTGACTATCACTCTGCTTTGAACAGAGTTATCGCTGCTCAAGATGAATTTGAGGGCTTGCCAGCGAATATTAGGGCTCGTTTTGATAACGATCCCGCAAAATTAATCGAGTTTCTCGATGATGAAACAAATCGACCAGAGGCCGAGGAACTCGGATTGGTCGAAAAAGGCGTTGCCGAAGTCGTAGAAACGCCCAAAAACACACCTGAAAAGGCGGCTGAATAAGCCGTAGCACAGTTACATTACTTGATGTAACTGTGCTAGGTGACACCAATACCAAAAATGCTAGTGAACCAAGGAGCTAAAAATGATGTATAGAAAACCTGTTAACAAACGCCGTTCCGCTAGAACATTTCGACGGAACGCAAAACGTACAAAATCTGCAAATCTGCAAAAAGCCCCACAACGTGGAGGCTGGAGACTCTAAAAAAGTCCCCAGGCACCTCACATGCCTTGCTATTACCCATTAAGCGCATACCAATGCGCAGACGGTCATATAGTCTTTTATGAAAGTAAAAGACATGACACTGTTAAAACATTATCTTTACCCTGTGGCCAATGTATTGGCTGCAGGCTTGAACGCTCACGACAGTGGGCTATTAGGTGCATGCATGAGGCACAAATGCATGAACAAAATTGTTTTATAACCCTCACTTACAATGATGACCATCTCCCAAGCGATAGATCACTACACTACCGAGACTTTCAACTCTTTATTAAAAGATTACGAAAACGGTACCCTGGACGGAAAATACGTTATTACATGGCTGGTGAGTATGGCGAAAATTTCGGCCGACCTCACTTCCACGCCTGTCTCTTCGGAATCGATTTCGATGATAAGAAATTATGGAAAAGGACTGCCGCTAATTCTATGCTTTATACATCCAGAGACCTTGAAGTACTCTGGCCATTTGGTTATTCCTCCATTGGAGACGTTACTTTCGAATCGGCAGCCTACGTGGCTAGATACATTATGAAAAAGGTAACAGGGAAAAACGCAAAAGAACATTATACAGAGATTGACCCTGAATCAGGGGAAATCACTACACGTAAACCCGAGTTTACGAAAATGAGCCTTAAGCCTGGTATAGGTTACGAATGGTTAAAACAATACACTTCCGATGTGTATCCTCACGATTACGTTGTAATTCGTGGAAAAAAAGTCAAACCCCCAAAATACTATGATAAAAAATATAAAATAGAGAATCCGTATGAGTTTGACGAACTACTTTACTTACGAGAAAAGTCTGCTAAACTAAACTATGAAGATAATACGCCTGAACGTTTACTTGTAAAAGAACAAGTAACTAAGGCAAAACTTCAAAAACTTAAACGTAACCTCACTTAAGGATATTCCTCATGAAATTAGTACTTTGCACCGTAAAAGACCGAGCAGCTGATGCTTTCGGTCGTCCAATGTTTGTTCCCTCAGTAGGTGTTGCAATTCGGAGCTTTAGCGATGAAGTTAATAGGGCTGATAATGATAATCAACTTTATAATCACCCTGATGACTTTGATCTGTATGAACTTGGTGAGTTTGATGACAACACCGGACTATTCGCTTTACATGAAATACCAAAACTGTTATCTTTGGGTAAACAGGTAAAAATACCTAAAGAATGATTTAAAACAAACCGACTCAAAGGTTTTATCTTTGGGTCGGAACAATTGAGGAGCTTATTAAAATGCATCGTAATCAATCGGTAGATGTACATCAATTTACAATGATTCCTAAGGCCGATATACCTCGGTCCTCGTTTGATTGTCAATCAACACACAAAACTACTTTCGATGCTGGATATCTTGTACCTGTATATGTAGATGAAATGCTCCCAGGCGATACATTTCGTTTAAATATGACGGCATTTGCCCGTCTTGCTACTCCGCTTTATCCTGTAATGGATAATATGCATTTAGATTCATTCTTTTTCTTTGTACCAAATCGATTGATTTGGAACAATTGGCAAAAATTTATGGGTCAACAAGCGAATCCAAATAGTTCGATTTCTTATGTTGTACCCCAACAAGTATGCCCCGCTGGAGGCTACGCTATTGGTTCACTTCAAGACTATATGGGATTACCAACAGTCGGACAGGTAACTGCCGGACAAACTGTATCTCATTGTGCTTTCTGGCCTCGAGCTTATAACCTTATATATAACGAATGGTTTAGAGATGAAAATTTACAAAACTCTGTACCTGTTGATCTTGGCGATGGCCCTGATACTGTTACTGATTACATTCTGCTTAGACGAGGAAAGCGCAAGGATTATTTCACATCAGCTTTACCATGGCCTCAAAAAGGCGATTCTGTAACGTTACCTCTGGGAACGTCTGCGCCTGTTAAGTCTTTAGGAGTTGGTGGAACAGGACCCGGATCTGTTTATCGTGGTGACGGAAACCCAGATAGTCAATTACGCTGGGGTGCAAACAACGTATCGGAGTCTATCTATGCTGACTTATCTACTGCAACTGCCTCAACAATTAATCAACTACGTCAATCCTTTCAAATCCAAAAATTGCTGGAGCGTGATGCACGCGGAGGTACTCGTTATACTGAAATTATTAGGTCACATTTTGGTGTTATTTCTCCTGATGCTCGCTTACAGCGTCCCGAGTACATCGGGGGTGGATCAACCAATATTAATATTAATCCGATCGCTCAAACGTCGGGTACTAATGCTAGTGGAACTACTACCCCTATGGGCACACTTGCTGCTATGGGTACTGCCTTGGCTCATAATCATGGCTTTACTTATTCGAGTACTGAACACGGTGTAATTATCGGATTGGTATCAGTCCGTGCTGATTTAACATATCAGCAAGGTTTACACCGTATGTGGAGTCGATCCACACGTTATGATTTTTATTTCCCAGCTTTTGCCACATTAGGTGAGCAAGCTGTTCTAAATAAGGAAATTTATGTTACAGGTGGTTCTGGGGACTCTAATGTATTTGGCTATCAAGAACGCTGGGCAGAATACCGATACAATCCTAGCCGCATTTCAAGTTTGTTCCGTTCTACTGCTGCTGGAACTATTGATGCCTGGCATCTTGCCCAAAAGTTTACCTCTACTCCAACGTTGAATTCAACGTTTATACAAGACAACCCACCGGTTAGTCGTATTGTAGCGGTTGGCGCATCAGCTAACGGACAACAATTTATTTTTGATAGCTTTTTTGATGTTAAAAAAGCACGACCAATGCCAATGTACAGCGTACCTGGCTTAATCGATCATTTCTAATGTTTAAAGCTATTTCAGAGGCTTTTAGTTCTGCGCCCGGCCTAGGTTCTTTACTAGGCGGTGTATCTGCTGGGTTAGGTTCGTTTTTTGGTCAACAACAAGCGAACCAAGCTAATCAGCAGATGGCTCAAGAACAAATGGCATTTCAGGAACGCATGTCTGGCACGTCTTATCAACGTGCCGTAACAGATATGATTGCTGCTGGGCTTAATCCCATGCTAGCTTATTCACAAGGCGGTGCATCGACACCGTCCGGACAGACTGCAGTTGCTCAAAGTGCATTAGGAGCAGCTGCTAATAGTGCAACACAAGCAGCCAATGCAATGGCTGATATTAATTTAAAAAGTACTCAAGCATCTACAAACGCAAGTCAGGAAGATTTAAATAGAGCCAATCAAAATTTGGCTTTAGTTGAGAGTGCTAATAAGTCCGCTCAATTACCTGGACATCAACGTTATGTAGATCAAGTTACAAGTATGATTAATCAAAATAATGCAATGGCAGCTCAAAGCTCTGCTTTAGCAGCCAAACACACTGCCGAATTGCCAGAATCAAAAGCAATTGGCAGATTATATGAAGGTAATAAAGGC
>RFQL01000130.1 GCA_009924985.1 Burkholderiaceae bacterium
AACCAGTGCATAAAATTACTGACACGCTCTTCAATAATGATCTCGGCTTGACTAACAGCAGCTTGGCGCAGATTAGCGCCGGTCTGTGCCATCGTACCGAGGTCATCCACGGTGTAGAGATAAACATCGTTAAGCTTTGCAATTTCGGGCTCAAAATCACGAGGCACCGCTAAATCAATCATGACCATGGGTTTACGACGACGTACTTTTAGAGCACTCTCAACCATTCCAAGACCAATGATCGGTAACGGACTCGCAGTCGATGACACGATGATGTCAAACTCATGCAAGCGGCTTGGTAGGTCATTGAGGCGGAATGACTCTGCGTCGATATTTTGAGCAGCAATTGAGTCTGCGAGTTCTTGACCACGTTCGATGGTGCGATTCGCGATCGCAGTCGCTTTTGGTTTGCGTGCTACAAAATGGGTAGCACATAAGGTAATCATTTCGCCGGCGCCAATAAACAAAATCTTTTGTTCGCCAATGGACTCAAAGATACGCTCAGCCAGTCGCACTGAGGCTGCAGCCATAGAAATCGAATGTGCCCCAATTTCAGTGGAGCCGCGCACCTCTTTAGCAACGGAAAAGGTTTTCTGAAAGAGTTGATTAAGGTAGGTACCCAAAGCGCCTGCATCATTGGCAGTACGTACCGCATCTTTCATTTGCCCTAAGATTTGGGTTTCCCCAATCACCATGGAGTCTAAGCCGCATGCCACGCGAAATGCATGACGCACGGCATCGGATTGCGGTAAGGTGTAGATGTGGGGTTGCAAAATGCTGGGAGCTAATTTCTGACTTTTGGCTAGCCAGTCAAACGTCGCTTCATGAAATTCACTTACGGAGGCAGGATCGTTAGCAGCGCAGTAGAGTTCTGTACGATTGCAGGTGGATAAGATGGTGGCTTCAGGCAGACCACCCCGATTCACGCTGCCTAGATGGGAGCGAAGATCAAATAAGGCGTCCTGCAGTCCTTCGGGGTCAAAGGCTACTTTCTCCCGAACGGCAACTGGCGCTGTGTGATGATTAATGCCTAAAGTCAACAGCTTCATGCAATGAATTATAGATTTCTTAGGCTTAATAGGGGTATTTTCAATGGGGTTTTTGGCGTATCTGTTGGTTGGAGGCATAGTCGGCGCAGCAACTAGCCACTATTTTCCTGGGTTTTCCCCTAGAAATAAGTCCTCAGGACGGCTAAAACGGCCTAAATCAGTTCTTCTATGGACCATCAGTCTAGGGGTGCTGGGTGCAGCGACAGCGAGTTATAGCGGCCAAATGACTGGCTTATTTACCTCAGGGCAAATGCTGGAGTGGGGAAGTGCAATATTGGGGGCTTTTATTTTGTCCCAAATTTATCTTTTACTTAGGAGACCTTAAAACAAATTCTGATTCAACTCTGTTGCTAACCCATTTAATCGTATTTTGATGATGGGTAATCAGATATTGATTTGTTTTACTAAAGTGCCCACAACTTCCTTGATCCCCTGGATACATAAATGGCTGATTTGTTTTATAAACTCCCAGGCCTGATGGATGGGAGGCGCGCAGTATGTAATGATTGTTTGCGTCGCAAATATACTCCTCAAACGACTGTGCATGCGAGCCCCAGAGAAGCCAGACCAAATGCTTGTGAGAACTTGATAGTTTTTTGATGATCGCCCTAACAAAACCAGCCCAGCCTAATTGACTGTGCGAGCCCGCTTCACCTAGTCGAACCGATAGTGCGGTATTAAGTAGTAAGACACCTTGTTTGGTCCAATGGCTTAAGTCACCATTTTCTAAGGAGCCAAACCCCTCCATTTGCAGAGCTTTATTGATGTTACGCAGTGAGCTTGGAAATTGTTTGGAGCGAAGGGAGATATCGTGCGGGATAGAAAATGCAAGACCTTGTGCTAATCCTGGCGAATGATAAGGGTCTTGACCAAGCAGAATTACTTTGACTTTGGCAACCGGAGTCAATCTCAGAGCATTAAACAGTAGCTCTTTATCGGGTCGAATCAATTGCCCTCGAGTTTGATGTTCTTGATCAAAAGCATCACAGAGCTGTTGCCAATCCCTTGAAATACAGTAATCCGATAGAAATACTTGCCAATCGTTCGGAATTAATGAAAGCAGGTTACTCACTATTAAATCAAATCAGAAAGAATTAGGTTTGCTCGCTTTGAGCTCATACTGAACCGGGCTATTGAGTTTGAGAGCAATGCTGGCGCTGCATTCTTTATCTTGCCGAAAGTAATGTAGGTTTAATCGTTTGCTACGCTTAAGACTTTCTAGAACAGCATCGAGTCGACTAGAGCTGACGCGTTGACCATTGATGCTACTAATCAGGTCATTGGGTGCCAGCCCAGCCTGTTGGGCAAGACCCCCGTCAAGCACGTGGGTTAGCTTTAGCCAGCCATGACTGTCAGTGTAACGGATCCCCAGCGATAGTTTGAGAGTATCTAGGAAGCTAGCTGATTTAGGGAAGACCAAAATTCCAGCGATCTGGGGTAACCACAGTTGTAGAGGCAGATCTTGGGTGCCGTTAATGTAACTCTTTTTAAAGTCTTGCCAGATCTTATTAAAGGCAATGCCCATGATCTGACTAATTGCTAAATCCAGTGAGTATGGATTGATTCCTAAAAAAGGTTTGCCATGCTCTTGCCAAAGAGTACGCATCAAATCATCTAAAGATAATTTACCTTTGCTGTGTTGGCGCATCACGAGATCAAGGCCTAGAGCAATGAGAGCGCCCTTTGCATAATAACTAACCACCGCATTAGGAGTGTTCTCATCCATTTGGTAATACTTGGTCCAAGCATCAAAAGAACTATCGGCCACACTTTGCTTATGGCGTCCGGGATTGCGCAAGACTCCATTCCAGTTATTCGCAAGGAGCTCTAGATACCGTGGCAGGCTAATCGCTTTGCTTCTCAGAAGTTGAAGGTCATCGTAGTAACTGGTAAAACCTTCAAAGAGCCATAGCAGACGAGTATGGTTACGCCCACCCAGATCATAGGGTTGGAAAGCCTTGGGTTGAATCCGCTTGACTAACCAGGCATGAAAATATTCATGGCTGCATAAGCCCAAGAACTCCTCATAGGTTTTCTTGGGAGTTTTGGCATCATGGTCTTGGTAAGGGAGCTGATCACGTTTACAAAGTAATGCAGTGCTATTGCGATGCTCGAGGCCGCCATAGCCATCTAATGCAGCATTGACAATAAATAAGTAGCGTGAGAACGGGGTCTTTGGTTTGCGGGGCTCAAATAGACGAATGGACTGCGCACAGATTTTGGAGAGATCTCGGGCAAGCTGTTCTTTATCTAAAAGCTCGGATTGCTCGGCTGTAAGACCTTGGATCGCCATGGCATGGGGGGTGCCATACAATTGCCACTCAATCAAATCAAAGTGACCCATGGCAACGGGGTGATCAATCAGGTCATCATAATTTTTGGCAAGATAAAAACCAAAGCCTTGTGAATCCGTCTTTACTGGAGCGAGTGTGCAATGAGCATCCCACTTTAGGAAGGCCTGGTCGACTGGCGGGGCAATCGCCAAAGAACATGGCAAGTGAGCTTGCCCTTGAACTCCTAGGCATAGGCTGGTTGGATTAAAGAAGCCGCGCTCTTGATCTAAGTAAGCGGTCCGCACGGATTGATCAAAAGCATAGACCGTAGTGGTGATTTCACAGCTGCCGATATTTTTTGGTAAGCGCCAGCGATCGTTATCGAGCCGCTCAAGTGGAATTAATTTACGCAACTCAGTTTTCTTAACTGAGGTAAATGCGGTAATCGTTTCAATGTGTCTACTAAAGTCCCGTATTAAATAACTCCCCGGAATCCACGACGGCATCGCAATAATTTGCCCCGCTGGATCTGGATTCTCAATGACGAGCTTTACGGTGAAGCGATGGCCATGTAGATCGTTTGGCCAGACGGTATATTGAATAGCAGGCATCGTGTTGGCTTGCATTGGTAGATTACTTAAGCGAGGCTAGCTTTTTTTCAATATCAACCAATTGAACTGCTCCGGGAAAGCGACTACCATCCGTGAAGAAGATGGTTGGGGTGCCATTAATCCCATAGCTTTTAGCAAGGGCCATATTCTTGTCAATTGGATTGGCGCAGTCAGATTTTCCAGTAGGGCTTTGATTATTCAGCATCCAATCATTCCAGACTTTTTGCTGATCAGATGCGCACCAAATCTGTTTAGATTTGAGCGACGAGTCTGCTGACAAGATTGGAATGAGATAGTTATAAATAGTGACGTTCTCGAGCTGCTGCAGCGTTTTTTCAAGACGTTTGCAATAA
>RFQL01000014.1 GCA_009924985.1 Burkholderiaceae bacterium
GATATATCCGGTGCTTGATCCGTATGCGTCCAGCAATTATCACGATGTTTTTCTTCTTGCGTAAAGTAGCAGGCGCCGTCAAAGCCAGTCACGAGATCACTCGTACCCCATATCTCCGCAAATTTAGCTTGTACTTCGGGTCTTGTACGCGCCCACCATAGGAAACGTTGATGACCCGCTAATTCTTTGTAGATACCGTGTGTACGTGTGAGCGTATGGCCTTCGGCTTTGTACCAGTCGTCATGTAGCTGGCGTACGTAGGCGCAGTCTTCAGGGGAAAGTACATCGCGGATGGCATAGCCTTTTTCAGAGAGTTCTGAAGTAGCTGCGGTGCAAATGAATCAAGCGATCGAGGAAGCTATCCTTAAAGCGCCCGAACAATTTATTTATAACCGCTACAAACATCCTGAAGGCGCACCGCTACCCCCACAAAACTAATTTGTATGATGAACTGGTTGCACACCTTTTTTAATTACATTGCTCTAAGCATCCTTAGGCTGTTCGCCTTTGTTCCATACTCCTGGACCGTACAAATTGGTTATGCCTTAGGCTCCTTATTTGGATGCTTACCGCATCAGCGGAAGCGGGTAGTCCTTAAAAATCTTAGCCTATGCTTTCCAGAATTAAGCGAAGAAGAAATTAAGCGCTTGGCGGCCGAGCACTGGCGTCTATTTGGCCGCAGCGTTTTAGAGCGCAGTCGAATCTGGCTTGGCTCCGCTGAGCAGATTTTTTCATTAGTTGATTTACAAGCCGATATTCCCTTGGGGGATAATAAAGCTCGTATTTTAGTGATTCCTCATTTTGTAGGTTTTGAGTCTGGCTTCATGGCCTTATCTGCTATGGCTCAAAAAAATGGTTGGCAAACTGGGGCAGGTCTTTATCAAAACATGAAGAACCCATTCTTCAATCAAAAAATCATCAAGTGGCGCAATCGCTTCGGAGCAAAATCCATTAATCGGCAAAATCGTTTATTTGACTTAATTCGTGAGATTCGTAAAGGTAATTTTGTCGTGATTGCTCCCGATATTGACCTAGGCCCCAAAGACTCTGTATTTGTTCCTTTCTTTGGGATTCAGACCAATACCATTACGGCAATTTCACGCTTAGCCAGGGCCTGCAATGCAGAGGTCTGCCTGATGATCACGACCTTAAATACTGATCGCAATAAGTACATCTGCCACATTGAGCGTGCTCTTGAGCACTTTCCAAGCGATGATCCTGTGGCTGATACCGCTCGTCTTAATCGCTGCATTGAGGATGAGATTCGTCAACGACCGGCCGAATACTACTGGGTACATAAACGCTTTAAATATCGTCCACCTGGTGAAGCAAACTTGTATGATTAGACTTTCATTACAACGATCTCACTATGCGTAAACTACGCTTTACCAAAATGCACGGTGCTGGCAATGACTTCATCGTGATTGATGGTACGACACAGAATCTAAGTCAACTCGATCCTTCGCTATGGCGCAAACTTGCTCATCGCCAACTCGGGATTGGTGCTGATCAAATTTTGCTAGTTGAGAAAAGTGGCGCGCCTGGAGTGGACTTTAAGTATCGTATTTTTAACGCGGATGGCGGTGAAGTAGAGCAATGCGGTAACGGCTCGCGTTGTTTTGTACGCTTTGTGCACGATCAGGGGCTGAGCACGAAAACTGAGATTCGAGTAGAGGTAGCACACACCATTCTGACCCTAAAACGTATTGATGAACATCGGGTTGAGGTTGACATGGGTCCGCCAATTTTTAATCCTACCCTGATCCCGTTTAATCCCTCAGGACTTACCAGCAAGCAAGAAATGCGTGAGACCTTATATGCGCTAAGCCTTTCTCACCATAGCGGGGCTCAAGCTGATTGGATTGCTGTGTTATCCATGGGCAATCCTCATGCGGTACAAATTGTTGAGGATCTTGAGAGTGCCCCCGTGCAGATCGATGGGCCGTTGATTGAGTCACATCTAGCATTTCCAAAGCGTGTTAATGCAGGATTTATGCAAATCATTAATCGTCACGAAATTAAATTGCGCGTCTATGAACGCGGTGCCGGCGAAACCTTATCCTGCGGCACCGGTGCTTGCGCTGCCGTTGTATCTGGAATTCAGCGTGGTCTACTCGACTCTCCAGTGCGCGTTCATACGCGTGGTGGAGAACTACAGATTACTTGGGATGGCTTTGGTTCTCAAGTTATACCGTCTGTCATGATGAGCGGTCCTACGCAAACTGTTTTTCAGGGCGAGATTGATCTAGAGACTCTCTAAAAATATCATTGAGTTAAACCCCGTAGCGGCTTCGGTAAGTCTGCACGGCTGGTAAATATCGCTGAAGATCACCATCTTTTGATTGTTGTAAGTAGGCCATCACACTATTTAGGTTTGCAATCGCAATCACGGGCAAGCCAAATTCTTGATGAACGCTTTGAACCGCAGAATATGCGCCCACATTATCAGCGTCACCAGATTTCTCCATGCGATCAAGCGCTATTAATACTGCACAGGGCTCTGCTCCGGCTGTCTTAATCTGTTCAACCGACTCGCGCACCGAGGTTCCTGCCGAGATGACGTCATCAATAATGACCACCCGCCCCGTTAAGGGTGCGCCAACAATGTTGCCGCCTTCGCCATGATCCTTCGCTTCCTTGCGGTTATATGCAAATGTCGTATTACGATTTAACTGGGCCAAGGCAATGGCGGTGCTGGCCGCTAAAGTAATGCCTTTATAGGCAGGGCCATACAACATATCAAAACTTATCCCCGATTGAATGAGAGCACGTGCATAGAACTCACCCAAGCGTCCCAAGCGTGCGCCATCATAAAAAAGTCCGGCATTGAAGAAATATGGTGATACTCGTCCCGCCTTCGTTTTAAACTCTCCAAAAGACAAAACCTTTGCCTCTAGTGCAAAGCGAATAAAGTCAAACGGATCTTGCTCGGAATTTAAATTCATAGGCCTTTATGTTACGCATCATTTCCGCCAATCTCAATGGAATTCGCTCCGCCGCCAAAAAAGGGTTTATGGAGTGGCTAAACCATCAATCTGCTGATTTTATCTGTGTGCAAGAACTCAAAGCGCAAGAAGTCGACCTTGCCCCTGAAATCCTTTCTCCGCATGGGCTTAATGCCTACTTTCACTATGCCGAAAAAAAAGGGTACAGCGGCTCAGGCATCTTTACGCCCCATGCCGTCGAGCATATGCAATTAGGATTTGGCAATCCTGAGTTTGATGCAGAGGGCCGTTATGTCGAAGTTCAGATTGGTCAACTCTCTGTAATCTCCGTCTATATGCCCTCAGGCTCAAGCTCCCCAGAGCGCCAAGAGGCAAAGTTTCGTTTCTTGGATGCCTTCTTGCCGCATCTAATCCAGCTCAAAAAGAGTGGGCGCCAAATTCTGCTGTGTGGTGATGTCAATATTGCACACCACGAAATCGATTTAAAGAACTGGAAAGGTAATCTAAAGAACTCGGGGTTCTTGCCCGAAGAACGTGCTTGGCTCACAAATCTATTCTCAGAGCAAGGCTATGTAGATGTATATCGGCAATTAGAGCCGGATGCCAGCGATACTTGTTATACCTGGTGGAGTCAACGCGGTCAGGCTTATGCAAAAAATGTAGGCTGGCGTATTGACTATCAAATTGCCACGCCTGAACTAGCTCAAGCTGCCAGAAAAGCAGGGGTTTATAAAGAGCAACGTTTTTCTGATCACGCCCCACTCATCATTGAGTACAACTGGAAACTTTAAGACGAGTTTGTTTTCTCAATACGAATTGCCAACATGATTAAGATCAGTACAGGAATGCCAATCAGTGCAGTAGCAATAAAAAAATGTTCGTAGCCAAAAGTATCTACATACACCCCAGAAAAACCTGCTAACCATTTTGGTAGCAATAACATCATCGAACTAAATAAGGCATATTGTGTTGCAGAGTACTGCACATTTGTGAGGGACGATAGGTAGGCAATAAACGCTGCTGAGGCAATGCCTGAGCTTAAGTTATCTGCCGAGATCACCCAAACTAAACCATTAAGATCGTGGCCGCGCGTGCTTAACCACGCAAATAGTAAATTACTCGCCGCGGATAAAATGCCTCCTAGAAGCAAGACCCGCATGACTCCAAAACGCATGGTTAGCAACCCGCCCAAGAATGCCCCCGCCAAGGTCATGATCACACCGAACACTTTAGTGACTGCCGCTACCTCGTCCTTGGTATAGCCCATGTCTACATAAAAGGGATTAGCCATAATACCCATTACCACATCACTAATACGATAAATTGCAATTAGTCCTAGGATCAAAAAAGCTTGCCATCGATACCGGCTAATAAAATCTGCGAAAGGCTCTATTAAGGTCTGTTGCAACCACTGCCCAGTAGAACGAGCTTTTGGCAAGAGTACTGCCTGAGGCTCAGGACTTAATAAAGTAGTGACAACACCAACGCTAATTGACAGCGCCATACACAAATACGCAAATTGCCAAGCCTCGGCAAGATAAATCCCGGTAGTTGTCTCTGCTCGTGCTGCCAACCATAGCGCCCCAGCCCCCGCCCAAATCATGGCCAAGCGATAACCGGTTTGATAACTAGCAGCTAGTGCAGCTTGGTATTGTGCTTTCGCCGACTCAATCCGAAAAGCGTCCAAAGCAATATCTTGGGTCGCGGACCCAAAGGCAACCAAGAGCGCAAACCAAACGATCGGCTCTAAGTTTTGTTTGGGATCGGTGGTTGCCATCCCTATTAACCCAAAAATAATTAAGGCCTGTGCAAACAATAGCCAGCTTCGGCGCCGACCTAGTCGTTTGGTCAAAAATAGAATGGGTACACGATCGACCAATGGCGCCCATAACCATTTGCCCGCATAGAACAAGGCAACCCACGATAAGTAACCAATTGTGCTGCGGTCTATTCCGGCTTCGCGCAACCAAAATCCCAAGGTACCCAAAACCAGTAATAGCGGGAGGCCTGCAGAGAATCCCAAGAAAAACATGCGAACGCTGGGCCACTCTAAATAGACCCGTAAGTCTTTACCCCAAGATTGAATGCTATTGAGTGCCACGCACGCGATAGATAGCCAAGCTACCTAATAAATTGGGCGCCCACTGAACAACCTTACCCTCGTGCAATACAACTCGGCCCAATATTTCAATCCCTAATTTGTGTGCCAAGGCCTCAAAGTCGGCAATAGTTAGAACGCGAACGTTCGGCGTATTAAACCACTCATAGGGCAAAGACTTCGATACCGGCATTCTGCCAAGAGCTACCGAATAGCGATGGGACCAGTGACCAAAATTTGGGAAAGAAACTACACACTGCTTACCGACTCGCACGACCTCGCGCAAGATTCGTTCGGTCTGATGGATGGTCTGCAAGGTCTGCGATAAAACAACGGTATCAAAGCTCTGGTCTTCAAACAATGCTAACCCGCCCTCTAGATTTTGTTGAATAACATTTAGGCCCTTTTTTACACAGGCTAATACGGATGCATCCATGATTTCTACACCGTAGGTCTTAACATGACGCTTTATCCGAATAAACTCTAAAAAGGAACCATCACCGCAACCCAAATCTAATAAGGAGGAATTCGGGGTAACCCAATTAGCAATCGCATCGAAATCCGCTCTTAATTGCATCGATCCTCCGCCACTTTTTCAAAATAAGCGCGTACTAGATTGTGATAACGGGCATCATCTAATAAAAAGGCATCATGTCCATGTGGAGCATCTATTTCTGCATAACTAACATTTGCTTTGTTATCGAGTAATGCTTTCACAATTTCTCGGCTTCGATCTGGGGAAAAACGCCAATCCGTGGAAAAACTCACCACCAAGAAGTGGGCTTGAGCTTGGGAGAGGGCTTGACTTAAATCACCACCAAAACGTTTTGCTGGGTCAAAATAATCCAGCGCCCGTGTAATCAGTAGATAAGTATTTGCATCAAAGTAGCCTGAGAACTTATCGCCCTGGTGACGCAAATAACTTTCAACGGCAAACTCCACATCAAAACTAAAACGGTATTCATCAGGCGCTCCTGCAGCACGTTGCAAATCACGTCCAAATTTCTCGGCCATATCGTCATCGGATAAGTAGGTGATGTGGCCGACCATGCGCGCTAAGCGTAAGCCACTTTTTGGCACAACCCCATGCTTGTAGTAATCTCCCCCATGAAAGTCGGGATCCGACAATATGGCATTACGTGCGACCTCATTAAAGGCAATATTCTGCGCACTTAGTTTTGGAGTAGAAGCAATCACCACGCAATGCGCAATGCGCTCTGGGTATTGCGTTGCCCATGACATCGCTTGCATGCCACCCAAACTACCCCCCATTACTGCTGCAAACTGCTTGATTCCTAATCGATCGGCTAAGCGAGCTTGCGCATTAACCCAATCTTCTACGGTCAAGACAGGAAAGCTCGCGCCATACGGTAAATTTGTTTTTGGGTGAATACTCATGGGGCCTGTTGAACCAAAGCAAGAGCCCAAATTATTAACGCCAATAACAAAAAAACAATTGGTGTCAATCGGCTTGTTGGGCCCAACCATATTGTCCCACCAGCCTATATCACCTGAATCATCTGGATTTACTCCGGCGACATGATGGGAGGCATTCAATGCATGGCAAATTAGAATGGCATTGCTAGCCTTGGCATTTAATTGGCCATAGGTCTCGACCACCAAATCATAGTTTTCAATACTGGCGCCGCTTTGTAGCGGCAAGGGCTCAACAAAGTGAATAGTTTGTTTTGAGAGATACAGCTCGGTCATGCTACAAGCAGAATACGAAGGCTAACATCAATTCCCTCGCTCGGTAATTTTCTAAAGCCGCTGCGGGCAAAGCGATGCCAACGACCAATCACAAAGCTCATTAATAGGGCTGCCTGCATGCTGACTATATCGGCCTGACCATCTTTACCTTGGCTTTGAGCAATACGCAAAGATTGTTTGAGTGATGCCTCCACCCGATCGAGCACCTGATTAATTCGTTCTTGCAAACGGTCATCTTCTTGCAATAGAGCATCACCCAATAAAACTCGCACCATGCCGGGATTCTTTTCTGCAAAGGCTAAGAGCATTTGCACAATGCCCTTCACTTGCGCCATACCCATCTCTTCTTTTTGATTAATCTGATTAATCAAACCAAATACAGTTTGCTCGATAAAAGCGATCAAGCCCTCAAACATTTGGGCCTTACTTGCAAAATGACGGTACAAAGCGGCTTCGGATACACCGATCTTGGCAGCCAATGCAGCAGTCGTAACGCGCTCACCCCGAGGGTTTTGCAACATCTCGGCTAGAATTTGCAAGATCTGTAAACGTCGCTCGCCTGGGCGCGGGCGCTTACGGGCCTTGGTTTCCCCCTCGGTCAATTCAGAACCAAATTCCTGATCATGAGGGTTACCACTTGTGTTCATAAGAGTTTTTGCTTACCTAGACCGTATCATGGTACCAAAAGCTTGTTCCGTCAGGATTTCAAGCAAAAGAGAGTGCTCAATTCTGCCATCAATAATATGCACGGAATTCACACCGCTCTTGGCTGCATCGAGTGCCGATGAAATCTTTGGCAACATGCCGCCCGAGATAGTACCGTCTGCAAATAAAGCATCAATCTCCCGGGCCGTGAGATCTGTTAATAAATTACCGGCCTTGTCCATGACCCCAGGGATGTTGGTCATCATGACTAATTTCTCAGCCTTGAGGATTTCTGCCATCTTACCTGCGACTAAATCCGCGTTGATGTTATAAGCTTGGCCCTCTGCACTAAAGCCGATTGGCGAGATCACTGGAATAAATGCGTCATCTTGCAAAGCCTTTACAACAGCTGGATTGATCGCCTCAATTTCGCCCACAAAACCCAAATCAAGCAAGGCTCCGCCGGGGGTCTGCTCATTGGGTACGAATAATTTCCGCGCATGAATCAAACCACCGTCTTTGCCAGTTAAACCAACCGCTTGACCGCCAAAGTGATTAATCAGCATCACGATATCTTGTTGAACCTCACCGCCTAAGACCCACTCCACCACCTCCATGGTCTCTTCATCGGTGACACGCATCCCTTGAATAAAGGTGCCGGTCTTGCCAATCTTTTTTAAGGCTTCATCAATTTGTGGGCCGCCGCCATGAACTACGACAGGGTTCATGCCTACCAATTTGAGCAAAATAACATCGCGTGCAAAACTCTCTTTTAGGCGCTCCTCAACCATTGCATTCCCGCCGTACTTAATCACGATGGTTTTGCCATGGTATTGCCGAATGTATGGCAATGCCTCGGCCAAAATCTCTGCTTTTAAGAGTGGCGGAATATCCGCTAAGGTAGGTACAGCTTTAGTCATAGTGAATAGAAACCCTATTCACCAAACAATTTCTGCCGAAGTTCACGACGCTCTTGAGCCTCAAGAGATAAATTAGCAGTCGGGCGTGCAATCAAACGAGATATGCCAATTGGCTCACCCGTTTCTTCACACCAACCATAATCGCCTGACTCAATACGAGCCAAAGCTTGCTCAACTTTCTTGAGCAATTTACGCTCCCGATCGCGCGTACGCAATTCAAGTGCATGCTCTTCTTCAATGGTCGCCCGATCAGCTGGATCAGGCACCAAAATGTTTTCACGTAAGTGCTCCGTTGTCTCGCTTGCGTGCTTCAGGATATCTTCTTTGAGGGTCTGTAACTTAGTACGAAAGAACTCTAATTGTGCTGCGCTCATATAGTCTTTGTCAGACATTTTGAGGAGCTCAGCCTCTGTTAATGGCGCACCCTTCGCGGACGACGCGACCTTCTTGCTGGTCTCAGAAGATTTTGCCTTTATGCCGGCTTCTTTAGTGGTCATTTTGTTCCCCAATCCCAAATATTAATATTGCATTTAATGCTTCTCTAAAATGCTACTCTTTAAGGGTAACTACTAAACCCTTATTTACAGCATTAAGCGAGCATTATTACTCTTTCTATAAAAGTTTCAATGCCTATTTGTTTTTAAGCTGTGGCGGCGGATTGTACAGGACCTGACCCCTGGATGGCTAATGAACCAGGCAGCCCTCCAAGCCCCCTAGCAAGGTGTCTTTAGGCAGATCAATCCCGATAAAGACCAGTCGGCTTTGTTTTGGCTCACCGGCGCCCCATGGCCCCGCCAGATCACTCCCCATCATTTCATGAACGCCTTGCAAAACCACTTTGCGGGCTGAGCCCTTCACGTATAAAACACCTTTATAACGAAGCATCTTCTCCGCAAACACCGAGATGACACCCCCCAAAAAATCTTCTAACTTACGGTGATCAAAGGGCTTGTCGCTCTTAAACACAAATGACTGTATACGGTCGGTATGACCATGGTGGTCATGGTGGTTGTGGTGGTCATGGTCATGATGGTCGTGTCCACACTCACTGTGATCGTGATCCTGCTCTCCTAAAAAATGGGGATCAATATCTAATTTCGCGTTGAGATTAAATCCCTTCAAATCAAAAACTGAGTCTAAGGGGGCAACGCCGCGCGTAATCATCTCAATTGGTGCTCGAGGGTTCATGTGCATTAAGCGATTTTTAAGGGCCGCAACTTCTGCCACACTAGCAAGATCGGACTTCGTAATAAAAATACGATCGGCAAAACCAACTTGACGCTGTACCTCCTCATGTTCGGTCAGTTGCTTTTGACCATACTTGGCATCTACTAAGGTCACCACGGCATCCAAGACATAACGATTTGCAATATCGTCATCGATAAAGAACGTTTGCGCCACCGGGCCTGGATTGGCGATCCCGGTAGTTTCAATCACGACTCGGTCAAAGCTAATTTTTTTGTTCTTTCGCTCCAGCCACAACTGATTGAGTGCTTCCACCAAATCCCCGCGAATAGAACAACACAAACAGCCGTTACTCATTTGCACAATTTGCTCTTGCGTGCCTTGCACCAAAATATCGTTATCAATATTCTCTTCACCAAATTCATTTTCGATGACGGCAATTTTTTTGCCATGCTGCTCTGTCAAAACATGTTTAAGTAATGTGGTCTTACCGCTTCCTAAAAAGCCGGTCAAGATCGTTACGGGGATTAAGGCCATTTAATTTCTTCTTTAAAGTAACAATTACACAAAAAACAATTCAAAGATGAGTCTATCTTACTTTGCCGATCCTTTTGCCTTAGCGCGCGGATGAGCGCTGTCATAGGCTTTTGCAAGATGCTGAAAATCAAGGGATGTATAAATTTGTGTGCTCGCAATACTTGCATGCCCGAGCATCTCTTGGACGGCGCGCAAATCATGCGAGGATTGCAATACATGACTAGCAAAGCTGTGCCGCATCATATGCGGGTGTACGTGGGTTGGAAGGCCTGCCCGGATTGCAAGGGTTCGTAAGCGCGCTTGAACAGTTCGAGCTGATAGACGTGTGCCTTGAATCGATATGAACAAGGCTGCTTCCTTGGTGTTTACTAAATAATGCGCTCGTATCTCCCGCCAATCCCGCAAGGCTGTCATTGCTGGTTTTCCCACCGGGATCGCTCTGCGCTTATTACCCTTCCCCAATACCGACACTTCTGCCGCATCCCAATCTAACCAACCTGCTGCATTTGGGCTCGGCTCAACATCAATTCCTAAAAGTTCAGAGAGACGCAAGCCGGAGGAATACAACAACTCAATCGCAGCGTAATCACGATACGACTCCCAATCCTTTTTTTCCTTGGCCTCTTTAGCGGCAAACTCGACCAAAGAAATGGCCTGCTCTACCGATAATGCTTTTGGTAACAACTTATTACGTCTGGGGGCCTTTACATCTGCTACTGGATTGACGCTCAGACCGGCATTGGATTGATGTTCCTTACCTTCTAAAGCGAGCCATGCATAAAAGCCACGCCACCCAGATAGAGTGCGCGCAATCGTTCGGGGGGATTTACCCTTGGCATGCAAGGCTGCAGCCCAGCGCCGTATTAACGCATTACTTACTTTATCTAAACTAAGCCCCTCTTCTTTTGCATTTTCTTGCAGCAGCGATAAATCCGTGCGATATGCTTTGAGGGTATATGTCGACAGCTGTCGAACCACGTGTAACTCATGTAA
This sequence comes from Burkholderiaceae bacterium, assembly GCA_009924985.1. Classification (GTDB taxonomy): domain Bacteria; phylum Pseudomonadota; class Gammaproteobacteria; order Burkholderiales; family Burkholderiaceae; genus Polynucleobacter. The sequence goes on from RFQL01000014.1 coordinate 11,034, forward strand.
ATAGGCTTCGACTTCCGGAAAAGAGTTGCTCACGTCAGTACGATTGCCAAGCAACTCGCCTGAGAGCCGCGGCCGCTAAGCCGGCAATTTGTTTTAAATAGAAAGTGCCCATATCTTTGGTAAAGCGCTGAGAGTCTGAGCTGGCCAATACCAAACCGGCATATCGTTCATCGCCTAAAGGCAATGCCAATATGGCAATGCTCTGCCACACTAAATCGCTCTGTTTAGACTGTGCAATTTTTTCTTTTAACTCAGTGGGGCAGTCTCCATAAGCTTGGCAAACCGGCTGGGCTACCAAGGACTGGTAGCTTGCATCAATCGGCAAAAGGCAACAAATCTCAACTTCAAAAATACTTGCTAGGCCCGACTCGATTGCAACGCCCACCGCAGCAGCCTCTTGCGCCTCGATCAATTGTTGTAACCAAGATACCATTGCCTGCTGAGTTTTATCATTACGACTACCAAAACGTAGCATCTCATTCAAACGCTGATTAAGCGCCTGATTTTGTGAGCGCAAGACGTGCATTTGCCTCTCTTGTAAAGAGATGGCCCGATCGCTATGCGGATCTTTTAAGCGAACCTCCTGCAAAGTCTCAGCGTGTCTTTCAAAAAATCCTGGGCACGCTAACAACCATTGGGCCACCAAAGATTCTTGCTCCTCTTGGCTCAGCTCTTGTCTTGGTTCTTGATTACTCATGACCCATCCTTATGAACTTTGTAATTTTTGGCGAAGTAATTCATTTAACTGTTGTGGATTTGCTTTGCCCTGAGAGGCTTTCATCACCTGTCCGACTAGGGCATTAAATGCTTTTTCTTTACCTGCACGAAATTCTTCTACCGATTTTGTATTGGCCTGCAAAACAGTATCAATTAGTACTCCTAAGGCAGCGCTATCAGTGATTTGCTTTAGACCTCGACTCTCAATAATTTGATCGACATCGGACACTTCTTTACCGTTGAGCGCTTCTTCCCACATGAATGCAAAGATATCTTTAGCAATCTTGGCAGAAATCGTACTATCAATTAAGCGTCTCAATAAATGGCTCAGTTGTTTAGCCTCTAGGGGCATATCGACTGCCGCTAGATTAGATTTATTGAGCGCAGAGGCCAGCTCACCAGTAATGAAATTAGAAATTAACTTTGCTTGCGGCGCCCCCAATAGGTCGATTAATTCAGAAAATAGATTGGCGCTCGCTCGGTCCTGACTTAAAACCTGCGCGTCATAAGCGCTTAGTCCAAAATTAGTCTGCCACTGCTCACGCAATGTGGCTGGCAATGGGGGCATACTCGAGCGCACTTCCTCAATCCACTCTTGGGAGATGATTAAGGGCAAGAGGTCTGGATCTGGGAAGTACCGATAATCGTGTGCGTCTTCTTTGCTTCGCATACTGCGGGTCTCTTGTCGATCAGGGTCATAAAGACGGGTTTCTTGTATAACCGTACCGCCATCTTCAATCAATTCAATTTGCCGGCGCACCTCATAGTTAATCGCCTCTTCAAGAAAACGAAAGGAGTTCAAATTTTTAATTTCACAACGGGTACCAAACTCTTTTTGTCCAAAGGGGCGTACAGAAACGTTAGCATCGCATCGAAAGGATCCCTCTTGCATATTGCCATCACAAACTCCAAGCCAAACCACTAGGCCATGTAGTGCTTTAGCATATGCCACGGCTTCGGCAGCGCTACGCATCACTGGCTCTGTAACGATTTCGAGAAGGGGCGTGCCAGCCCGATTTAAATCAATGCCGCTTGCAGGTTCGCCATTGGGCCCAGTAAAGTTTTCATGAACCGATTTACCAGCGTCCTCCTCCAAGTGGGCGCGAGTGAGCTGAACGACTTTTAACTCTTTTCCGACCATGATTTCCAATTGGCCGCCGATCACTACCGGTATTTCGTATTGGCTAATTTGATAGCCCTTTGGTAGGTCTGGATAAAAATAGTTCTTGCGCGCAAAAATACTCTTTGGTGCGATGGTGGCGCCAATCGCCAAACCGAACCGAATGGCATGCTCAACTGCCTGCCGATTTAATACTGGTAGCACACCGGGCAGGGCCAAATCAACTGGGCACGCTTGTGTGTTGGGTGCGGCCCCAAACTGAGTAGATGCGCCACTAAATATCTTTGAGTTTGTTAAAAGTTGTGTATGTGTTTCAAGTCCAATGACCACTTCCCACTTCATACCGACACCTCGGCGGGGTAACGTAAATGCCAATCACTTTCTAATTGGTATTGATGTGCAATTTGTAATAGCTTGGCTTCCGAAAAATAATTACCGATCAATTGCATCCCAATCGGCATACCCTCCTTTGAAAATCCGCAGGGGACACTCATCGCCGGCAGACCCGCGAGATTTGTGGAAAGTGTATAGATATCCTCTAAATACATTTGCAGAGGATTCTTTGATTTTTCTCCTAAATTCCAAGCTACATCGGGTGCCACAGGCCCCAAGATCACATCGCATTGATTAAATGCTGCCTGAAAATCTGCGGCGATGATGCGCCGGATTTTTTGAGCTTGTAAATAATAGGCATCGTAATACCCGTGTGATAGAACATAACTGCCTACCAAAATACGGCGCTTAACTTCGTCTCCAAATCCCTCACTGCGCGAGCGTTGGTACATTTGTACTAAATCAGAATATTCTTTAGCACGATGGCCATATCGAACTCCGTCGTAGCGACTGAGATTACTCGATGCTTCCGCTGGTGCAAGCACGTAGTAGACTGGGATGGATAATTGCGTTTTGGGCAAGCTCACTTCGCACACGCTTGCGCCCAAACCATGAAGCGCCTCTTTTGCCACCAAAAGGGCCTGTGCAACTTCAGAAGACAAACCATCCGCATAAAACTCTTTAGGTAAGCCAACACGCAATCCTGCCAGAGGTTTATTTTGGTCTTTATCAGACCAAGACGAATGTAAATAGCGCGCATAATCCTCGCCGCCATCAGCCAAGGAGGTTGAATCCCGCGAATCATGAAAAGACATTGCGCTTAATAACAAGGCGCAGTCCTCAGCTGTCTTTCCGATCGGGCCCGCTTGATCCAATGAGGACGCATAGGCAATCATGCCGTAGCGCGAGACCCGCCCATATGTTGGCTTAATCCCTGTAAGCCCACAAAAAGCAGCGGGCTGACGTATCGAGCCGCCTGTATCCGTTCCCGTTGCAACCGGAGCCAAGCCTGCTGCTACAGCTACTGCGGAGCCCCCCGAGGATCCTCCTGAAACGCGTTTTGTGTTCCATGGATTTAGCGCTGGTCCATACGCAGAGTTTTCGTTAGACGAGCCCATCGCAAACTCATCCATATTGGTCTTTCCGAGGCAAACCATCCCAGCAGCGTGAGGATGGCGCGCGGTCGGCATCCCTAGGGCTTCAACGACAGCAGCATCAAATGGGCTGATGTAGCCCTCTAGGATTTTTGAGGCAGCTGTTGTTGCCCAGCCCTTACTGACAAAAACATCCTTATGGGCTATCGGGATTCCAGTAAGGGGGCCTGCTTTGCCTTGAGCGCGCAAGAAGTCCGCCTCCTTTGCCTGTGCCAGACTTAACTCGGGCAAGATGTCTAAATAAGCGTTTAAATCCCTGCTATCAGCCATGCGCTTAAGGTAATACGCGCTTAACTCTAGGCTAGAAATTTCCTTATTAATCAGTGCTTTAGATAATTGTACCACGGACTTTTGGTGCCAACTCATTCGATCACCCTAGGCACTAAAAAATAACCTCGATCTTGTGCTGGAGCATTGGCCATATTGTTCTCCCGCGCTTCGTGATCGGTAACGGCGTCCGAACGTAAAGGCTGAGCTAAATCGCGGATAAATAATATGGGGTGCGGCAAAGGGTCAACTGAACTCGTATCGACCGCTTGCATTTGTCCGACTAATGCAAAAATGGCTTTCAACTGAGGCAAAACTGCCTCCGCTTCTGCGGTGCTCAATTCAAGACGGGATAGCTTAGCTATACGGTGAACTTCATTTATATCCATGGGGTGCTAGAGTATCATCTCTACTTCGCTTTATTAATAATTCTATTTTCTCACTTACATTATGTTTGGTCTCTTTCGTAGCTATTTTTCCAATGACCTAGCCATAGACCTAGGTACTGCAAACACCCTTATTTATATGCGTGACAGGGGGATTGTTCTCGACGAGCCCTCCGTAGTGGCAATTCGTCAAGAAGGTGGTCCTAATAACAAAAAAACGATTTTGGCGGTAGGGCGCGAAGCAAAAAGTATGTTGGGTCGTGTGCCCGGCAATATTGAGGCGATTCGACCAATGAAAGATGGCGTAATCGCTGACTTCACTATTACCGAGCAAATGCTCAAGCAGTTTATTAAGATGGTTCACGAGAGCAAACTATTTCGACCCAGCCCCCGAATCATCATTTGCGTTCCATGTGGTTCCACCCAAGTTGAGCGTCGCGCTATTCGTGAATCAGCATTGGGCGCCGGCGCGTCCCAAGTATTTTTAATTGAAGAGCCCATGGCTGCAGCAATTGGTGCCGGATTACCAGTCTCTGAGGCGGCAGGCTCAATGGTGGTTGATATTGGCGGTGGCACAACAGAGGTTGGGGTAATGTCCTTGGGTGGTGTTGTTTACAAAGGCTCCGTTCGCGTTGGGGGAGACAAGTTTGATGAGGCAATTACCAATTACATTCGTCGCAACTATGGCATGCTTATTGGTGAACAAACCGCTGAGGCGGTGAAGAAAGCAATTGGCTCTGCTTTTCCTGGGGCCGAGATTCGTGAATTAGAAATTAAAGGTCGCAATATCTCCGAGGGCATCCCTCGTAGCTTTACAGTAACCAGCAATGAGATCTTAGAGGCCTTAACGGACCCGCTCAATCAGATTGTGACTGCCGTTAAAGCTGCTCTTGAACAAACGCCGCCGGAGCTGGCCTCCGATATTGCGGAACGCGGTTTAATGCTTACCGGTGGCGGTGCATTATTAAGAGATCTCGATCGCTTACTGATGGAAGAAACTGGCCTCCCAATTCATGTTGCAGATGATCCCTTAACCTGTGTTGCCCGAGGCTGCGGTATTGCCCTTGAGCGAATGGATAAACTTGGTGGAGTGTTTTCCCAAGAGTAGGCAACCAATAGTCGAGCAGTGCCGTGCAAAATAGTACTCCTCCACTTTTTAAACAAGGCATACCTGCGCTTGCCAAGTTAGTAGTTTGTTTACTAATCGGTTTAGCCTTGATGGTTGTCGATTTTCAAGTCAAGTCCTTGGACTTTATTCGCAATCAGGTCAGTTATGTCTTGCGGCCCCTTGAAAACATCATGCTGCTTCCCTCCGATCTGTTTTCATTTGGAGAAGACTATTTCACCTCTCGCTCCTCCCTTGTGAAAGAGAATCTTTCTCTAAAAACTCGTCAGACAGAACTATCTTTACTGGCTAATCAAGCTGCCTTACTCGCTGTTGAAAATCAAAATCTTAGAAATCTGCTGGAGCTTCAAAAAAATACGAGTTTCAGAACGGTGCCGGTCGAAATTCTTTTTAATCCGCCCAATCCAATTTCTCAACGAGTTGTGATAAATCGAGGTAGCAATCATGGCTTAAATCTTGGTTCTCCCATTGCAAATGATGCGGGTATTTTGGGTCAGGTTGTTCGTCTTTTTGATAATTCCGCTGAAGTATCTTTATTAGAAGATTGGGATTTTGCTGTACCAGTTCTAGTGGCCCGCAATGGTTTGCGCGCTGCGGTAGTTGGTGCAGGGCGTGGGAATTTATTACAGCTGCGCTATCTTCCGGTGGCCAGCGATTTGGAAGTGGGAGACATTCTTCTTAGTTCTGGGGTTGACGGAATCTACCCCCCTGGATTTGCTGTCGCCGTAATCACTAAAATCGAACGTAATGCTGAGCAAAATGCCTCGAATGTCTTTTGCAGTCCGATTGCAGAAGTAAATCGGCATCTTCAAGCGCTTGCTCTCATTTACGACCCACAATGGGATGCAAAACCAGGCTCCAACTCTGGGGCACCGTCGTCCACTGGTCGCCGCCAAACACGCCCTAAAGGACAGCCATGATTGATTATCAAAGTGGTTATATTCTGCGGCCGGTTAAGCCCTCATTTATTTATATCAGCCTGGTGCTTGCGCTGCTTCTCAATTTCCTACCTTTTGGTAATCATGCCTGGATTCCAGATTGGTTAATTATTTGTATTGTATTTTGGAATATTCATCAACATCGCTATGTTGGCGTTGTGACTGCTTTTTTATTTGGTCTAGTAATGGATATTCACAGCGGCTCTTTGCTTGGTGTCCATGCATTTAGCTATTCGCTCGTATCTTATTTAGCCATTGCGTGGCACAACCGAATTACTGCTTTAAGCACTTTTTCCCAAATACTCAATGTCTTCCCGATCTTTTTATTGGTTTCCCTATTTCCTGTTTTGGTTAATTGGGCACTTAGAGATCAAATTCATTGGTGGGGTCTGACGTCTGTCATACAAGCAATGATTGAAGCATTGCTATGGCCACTGGCAACGAATGTATTACTTTTCCCACAGCGTCGGCCTATTGATGTCGATCCTAATCGACCGCTTTAAGTTTGTATGCCTTCGCTTAAAAAGCCAGACTTGTATTCTTACCATGAGCGTGTGCGCATTGCTATTCTATTTGTCAGCATTTGTTTTGGTTTACTAGTCGTTCGCCTCTTTTGGCTTCAAGTCATCAGCCATAATAAATATGCCACGCTGGCAGAAAGTAATCGTATTGCGATTGTTCCCGTTCCTGCCAATCGCGGCTTATTAATTGATCGTAATGGCATTGTGATTGGGCGTAACTACTCTGCGCTCACCTTGGAAATAGATGCTTCCCAAATTAAAGGAAACCCAGATCTTCTCATTGATCAATTGGCGGAGATTATTCATATAGGGCCACGCGATCGCCGAAATTTTAAGAGGGCGCTTGAAGACTCGCGCAATATGGGCACCTTTCCTCTACGTTCGATGTTGACCGAAACCGAAATGGCCCGTTTTTTAGCGAACCGCTATCGCTTTCCTGGGGTAGATGTTAGTGCCCGTAATTTTCGTGAGTATCCCTATAACGAACTAGCCTCTCATCTTATCGGGTATATCGGACGAGTATCTGTAAAAGATAAAGAACAAATGCAAAATGAACTTGAGAGTACCAGGGGTAGCGAAGATCCTTATGCTCTGCAAAGGGCTTTTTTGCCGGGTATTCAGTATGTAGGCAAAATTGGTATTGAACAAAGCTATGAAAAAGTATTGCGCGGTGTGCCTGGATATGATGAAGTTGAGATTACAGCCGGCGGCAAACCGGTGCGCACTTTGTCGAGTAAGCCATCTGTCCCAGGTAAAAATGTCATTCTATCGATTGATATCAAACTTCAAGCCTTGGTGGAAGAGCTCTATGGAAAACGTCGCGGCGCGTTTGTGGCCATCGAACCAGAAACAGGTGACATATTAGCCTTTGTATCAAAACCTAATTTCAATCCCAATGATTTTGTTGAGGGGATTGATGCAACTACCTGGAAAGAGCTTAATGAATCCAAAGAAAAGCCTTTATATAACCGCCCTCTAAAAGGTATTTATCCTCCAGCATCAACCTACAAGCCATTCATGGCCTTAGCCGCCCTTGAACGCAATAAGCGCTCCCCCGAAGATGCAATTGCCGATCCTGGGTTTTTTACATTTGGTAATCACACATTTCGGGATGACAAAATTGGTGGTCACGGCACGGTGAACATGGAAAAGTCTATCGTCGAATCCTGTGATACGTACTATTATCTTTTGGCGCGTGACATGGGCGTCAACATGATGCACGACTTTATGAAGCCCCTAGGCTTTGGTCAAATCACTGGGATTGATTTAGATGGCGAGGTCCGTGGAGTGCTGCCATCCACCGAATGGAAGAAATCTGCTTTTAAGAAACCTGAACAACAAAAATGGTTTGAAGGCGAAACGATCTCTCTCGGAATTGGTCAGGGCTATAACGCTTTCACGATTTTGCAATTAGCTCACGGTCTTGCCAATGTGCTCAACTATGGCGTGGTCATGAAACCGCATCTGGCTAAGGCAATAGAAGACCCCTTCACTCGCCAAAAAGAGTTAACCACCCCTAAAGAAAGCTATCGAATTGATCTTAAGCCTGAGAATATTGAGATCATTAAAAAAGCAATGGTAGAGGTTAATAGGTCTGGAACATCGGCCTCCTCATTTCGAAATGCGGGGTTTATTGCGGGCGGCAAGACCGGTACGGCCCAAGTGTTTAGCTTAAATTCAAAAATTTATAACCACGCCACCACCCCAGAGTTTTTAAGAGACCATGCCTTATATGTGGCCTATGCTCCAAACGATAAACCTAAAATTGCGATTGCTTTGATTGTTGAAAACTCTGGTTTTGGAGCACAGCATGCTGCACCTATAGCCCGCAAAGCATTGGATTACTATATTGATGGCAAATGGCCAAAGGAGATCCCTGAGTGGAAAAGAGTGCCCTAGCCAAAGTAAAGTCCGTAATTGCATATGCATTTCGGGGATTTGATCCACACCTTGGCTTTATTTTTCTCGGTCTAGCCGGTATTAGTTTTATCGTGTTTTTGTCAGCCGGGCAAGGAACCCCCGTTGCAATCATTGATCAACTGCGCAATTTATTAATTGCCTTTGTCATTATGTGGATCGTTTCGCAAATTCCACCAAAGTGGTTGGAAATGGCTGCCATTTGGATTTATGGCATTGGAATTGCATTACTGATCGCCGTGGCAATCTTTGGTCTTATCAAAAAAGGGGCTCGTCGGTGGATTAATGTGGGCATTGTGATTCAGCCCTCTGAAATTATGAAAATCGCAGTGCCATTAATGCTAGCTTGGTATTTTCAGAAACGCGAGGGCATTCGCTCTGCCTTTGATTATTTAGTTGCAGGACTCTTACTCGCTTTGCCGGTTTTATTGATTGCCCGCCAACCGGACCTAGGTACCGCTTTATTGGTTCTCGCGGCAGGGCTTTATGTGATTATCTTGGCTGGCTTGCCGTGGCGCTGGATTGTACCGATTGTTGCAATCGGTGGTGTCGCCATACTCCTTCTGATTATTTTTAGTAGTGGCATTTGTGCTCCTGATGTTACTTGGCCATTGATCCGCGAGTATCAAAAAAACCGTGTCTGCACTTTATTAGATCCGACCAGCGACCCTTTAGGGCGAGGATTTCATACGATACAGGCAATTATTGCAGTAGGGTCCGGCGGATTCTTTGGTAAAGGCTGGCGTGAAGGCACACAATCTCACCTAGAATTTATTCCCGAAAAACACACTGATTTTGTTTTTGCTGTTTTTGCAGAGGAATTTGGTTTTTTAGGAAATCTTGTTTTGATTCTTCTCTTTTTTGCCTTGATCAAACGTGGTCTTACGATTTCCATGGGGGCCCCAACCCTCTTTACGCGCCTACTAGGCGGTGCGATTAGTCTGATCTTTTTTACCTACGCATTTGTCAACATTGGTATGGTTACCGGCTTGCTGCCAGTGGTTGGTGTTCCCCTGCCACTTCTAAGCTATGGGGGCACAGCCCTTGTCACGCTTGGCTTTGGAGCGGGTATCCTGATGAGTATTCATCGCCATCGGCGTCTAGTACAAAGCTAATTTTAGAGCTGTGGGGCAACAAAAAACCCAGCCGCAGCTGGGTTTCACTAAAAGCACAGTGATTATTTCTTGCGCTTATTCACAGAGTCTTTAAATGCCTTGCCTGCAGAAAACTTCACGGTCTTCGAAGCGGCAATTTTAAGTGGCTCACCTGTTTTAGGATTGCGACCCATACGTGCAGCGCGCTTTCCTGAGGCAAATGTTCCAAATCCGATTAACTGAACTGAATCACCCTTGGTTACTGCTTTAATGATGTGCTCAATAGCAGAGTTCAATGCATACTCGGCTTTTGCTTTAGAAATTTCGGCATCATCAGCAATTGCTGCGATTAGTTCTGCTTTATTCAAGTGAGGCTCCTTGTTGATTGTTGATTGTTCATTGTTCATTGTTTAGCGCTTTATGCGTCATGACTATTGTAAACACAAAATATTACAAAAATAAATATTCATAATAAAAAAATTGAGGTCTAAATAGGGGCTCCAGCACTAGTCTAAAACTAATAAATTTTTAACAAAGTATTCGGTTTCACCAAAGCAGTTTGTTGGTAAGCCAACATGTTGTTCATATTGCATTGCAACTTTGCGGCCCATATTAGCGTTTATCTTATTGGCAACAGTATCATCACGCACCGAAAAGAAGAATTTTTCAGACATAGTTCCTGGCATTGATACCATCGCTAATTCACCTTCCCAAGTTTTACAAAACCAGCCGCGCTTCGAAAACTTCTGAACATAGCCAGCTCGCTCCCCCTCGGCATAGCTCCAACTTAACATTAAATAAGTATATCCAGAGATAAAAATGGCGCTAATAACACTTAAAATAAGGGTAATGCGAATAAAACGATACATGATGATTGAATTTTAGTTGTTTTACTCATCTTACTTGATAACTTATTGACTGGAACGTGGTGGTTTAAATGAAATCCTATACCCTGACCTATTTATTTATTTTTGTATCCCTAATTTCTTTACCGACTAGTGCTTGGGCAAGCTCTGCAGAAAATACGTATAAAACTGTTTGTGCGGTCTGTCATACGGCTGGCGTTGCAGGCGCTCCAAAATTGGGGGATAAAACCAAATGGGCTCCTCTTATTAAAGAGGGTCAGGTGCAACTGACTGCCCATGGATATGTTGGAGTGCGTGGCATGCCTGCAAAGGGCGGCAAACCCGATTTGGGTGTTCAGGATTTTGCTGCTTCTGTGGTTTATATGGTGAATCAATCGGGCGGCAGTTGGCAAAATCCCGATGCCTCTACTCTCAAAAAGATTGATGCGGAGATTATTCGTCGTCAAGCACAGCTCCGTAAGTAAGTGTGTAGTGGAAAAAATAAGAGTTTCTAAACTACTTTCTGAGCTTGGGCTTTGTTCACGCAGAGAAGCAGATTCTTACATTGAGCAAGGGCTGGTTACGGTGGATGGTGAGCCCGTGCAAGAGCTTGGGACTAGAGCGTACAGACACCAGGTGATTGAACTTCGATCTGGGGCCAAGCGCCAACAGGAACAACGGCTTACGATCTTATTAAATAAGCCTGTTGGATATATCTCTCATCTAGATGATGAACAACAGTATAAGCCTGCGGCCTCGCTCATTATTCCCGAGAATCAATTTGCTGCCGCACCAGAACAGACGCAGCGGCGTCTTTTTCGTGGTCTAGCGCCTGCAGGGCGCCTTGATATTGATTCGTCTGGTTTGCTAGTATTAACACAAGATGGGCGAATCGCTAAATTACTGATTGGGGAAGACAGTCCAATTGAGAAAGAATATTTGGTAAGGGTTTCTGGCCAGCTATCGGGTGGAGGCCTTAGCTTATTACAAAATGGTCTATCGCTTGATGGCAAATTACTGAAACCTGCGAAAGTCAGTTGGCAAAACGAGGATCAGTTGCGTTTTGTACTGCGCGAAGGGCGCAAACGTCAAATTAGAAGAATGTGCGAGCTCGTGAATCTCGAAGTACTTGGACTTAAGAGAGTTCGCATTGGCCAGCTTTCACTTGGCTCCATACCCGTGGGGCAGTGGCGCATTCTAGGCAAAAATGAGCGCTTCTAACTTTTTACAACAAATAATGTCAGCTGCATAGCGCGGTTACGAACCGGAAGAAGCTTTGCATATTCAGGGCTTTCTGCCCAACGTTTTGCAGCATCGATATCCGAAAATGACAGCTCTACAAATGTATCAAAGGGGTCTGCATTTAATTGATTCCAAAAGGGAGTTGCGCACTCTCCCCGACGGATTACCGTTCCACCATAGAGCGCAATGCTTGCTCCAACATGGCTACGGTAAACCTCGAAGTCTTCAGCCCCGAGTTTTTTAAAGATACCAATGACTGTGACACTCATATTTCCCCGTTTATTACACCCTTTGCTGCTACTTCGATAATAACTGCTGATAGCGTTGGTTTAGCTCATTAGTGTCAGTCACAGTTGTGTCTAAGTCCCTCAGCACTCCATCGCGTAAACTATAAATACATCCATGTATTGCAATGTCTTGTCCCATTGACCAGGCGTCTTGTACGATATTAGTTTGTCCAATATTAACCACTTGCTCCAATACATTGAGCTCGCACAGTCGATCTAAGCGGGCATGATCATCTTGAATATGCTTTAGCTCACGGTTGTGTTTATCATGCACATCTTTAATGTGCCGTATCCAGTTATCGGCTATGCCAATACGGGCATTATTCATTGCAGCCTCAATGCCCGAACAACCATAGTGGCCAACTACAATAATATTCTTTACCTTGAGTCGATCAATCGCAAATTGAATCACCGACAATGCATTGAAATCGGTATGCACCACCATATTGGCAATGTTGCGATGTACAAAAACTTCTCCAGGCTTTAAGCCCACAATCTGATTGGCTGGCACACGCGAATCTGAACAGCCAATCCATAAATATTCAGGGTTTTGCTGATCTACCAAACGTGAAAAGTAGTCAGGGTCCTCTTCGGTAACTTTCTTAATCCATGTACGATTTTGTTTAAATAGCCGCTCTAGATCTTGTTTCTTATTATTAGCGGGCATTTGATTTCCGATTAGGGCTTCTTGTCATTCTTTGTAATATACAAGATTTCTTTTCTGTGCTTTTTATACAGCATTGCATTGGTAAGATTTAAAATCTTATAAATTTTGATTGTCCATCAATAGAAAAACCACCCGCAGGTGGTTTTTAATGGGCGAAACTTTGCGTTAAGCGCTTGCTTTATCTCCTGTGCCCAAAAACTCTACTATTTTTTTCGCCGTCTCCATGTAGCGCGCATTCATTTTGCGATACTGGTTGAGCTCAGCCATGATTGGATTTTCTGATGACTCAAAGGATGCGTCCTCATATCCAGGGTGATATGGTGCCTCGTGAACTAATTTGCTATTCATAAATCCTCCAAAGGTTAGATAAGTTAATAGGATCAATGTAGCATAGTAAAAATGAAATTTATTTCATAATAATCAATGACTTATGATGATAAGTCATTGATTAACTAAGGTTTTAAAGAGTAGGATTTCATTTTTCAGCAAGTCATTTCATATTGCGGAATTTCTTATGGCTTTCTACTCTTGAGGCCCCTTGGGACTCGCTATAGCCCGCATACCAGCAGCAATCGTATGCGTAGGCTTATACAGAAGCATGCGTTTTGCCTTTTTAATCGAAAGCGTAAACGGATATGCCGTGGTTTGAACTGCTTCTCTTACCAATGGAGGATCGCCCTTCAGTGGTAAGTGGTTCCAACCATTTTCGGTAAAGCGGGCCAATGGCCAAGCCACCGCCCTATGTATTGAGAGTGTTGGTACACGGTAGCGTCCAGCTTGTAAACGTTGGGTCATCCACGCCCGAAAGCTCATGATCTCATCGTCGGCAATAAAAAATGCTTCCGCACTTGCTGTACTTAGCAATGCTAAACAAATCGCTTCGCATAAGTTGCCCACATAACAACTTGAATATAAATACTCTCCTTGATTAAACCACCCAAATTTTCCTTGATTTGCAGCTGGGCCGATTTGGCGATCGACCAAATCTCCCAATCCCCAAACAAACGCAGGGCGTAATATTACTGTTGCAAATTGTGCTGTATTTGCGCTTATTACAATCCGCTCAGCTTGTGCCTTTGAATATGCAAAGAGCATTTCAACGCTCCGGCATAATGGCAACTGTTCTTGAGCATCGTATAGCGCGCAACGTTCATTGAGAACGACACTCGCCGTACTCATATGTATAAAACGCTTTATACCTGTGGTGCGCGCTGCCTCGATTAATTTTTTAGTGAGCCCAATATTGGTCTCTTGAAATTGTGCTGGTGAACCCCATAGGCTCACATATGCTGCACAATGCACTACAGCATCGTGCCCACTAAGTGCAGCATTAAGTTCAATCTCTTCATTTAAATTACCTCGAACAGTCTCGATCCCTAAAGCCTGGAGTCGCTTTTCTTCTTGTACCGAGCGTATCGCGGCAGTAAGACGATGCCCATCGGCAAACAAACGAATTAATGTATGTCTGCCAATAAAACCTTCTGCTCCAGTTATAAATATTCTCATCTTTGCTATGCTAGCTTACTTATCTCTTTTATTCTGTTTAAGCACTTAATGAGTATCTACTGGATTGCACTTTTAATTGCGGGTCTTTGTGAGATTGGCTGGCCGCTCGGCCTCAAGCTAGCTGACCTACCGAACATGAGAGCCTGGGGTCTTTTGTTAGCTATTGTTAGCATGACCCTTAGCGGTTTTTTGTTGTGGTACTCCCTCAAAGAAATTCCGATTGGTACTGCTTATGCGGTATGGACTTCGATTGGAGCAGTGGGTACCTTCACCATTGGGGTTCTCGTTTTTGGGGATCCTAATTTTGCAATCCGCTGGGTTGGTGTAGCGCTGATCCTGCTCGGAGTTATTTTATTAAAGATGGGTTAGGGTTTACTTTGGTCAACTCTTTTACCAGCCTCTAATATCAAACCCACAAATACAACCGCCATAATCTGCGCAACAATAAATCCCATAACATCTTCGGGAGATATTCCAACAAAGGTATTCGTAAAACTGCGTGCAGTGGTAACTGCTGGATTTGCAAAAAAGGTGGAGGATGTAAACCAATAGCCTGCAGTGACCGTCAAGGCAACTAGCATTGCAATTTTTTCTTTGGCTAGCTTGTCACCTATGTATATTACGCTGAGCAATATCAGTGTGGAGATGAGCTCGCTTGTCCATATTCCAAAACCATCACGAGCCTTACTTGACTCCTGAATAATTTCAAGACCAAATAAAACGTGGGTTATCAAAACCCCGGCTATAGCACCCAAGAACTGGCAGGCCCAATAAATAAAGAGCTCACTTGTTTTGAGATGGCCCAACTTCCAAAACATTGCGCTCACCGCAGGATTGAAATGGGCTCCCGAAAGCGGCCCCAGTAAGCTGATTAGGACATATAGGGCAGCGCCTGTGGCAATACTGTTTCCCAGCAAGGCAACAGCTGCATTACCCTGACCAAGAGACTCTCCCATAATGCCTGAGCCTGTCACCACAGCTAACAGTACTGTCGTACCCAAAAACTCGCATAGATAACGCATCATGCTTTGCGATGGATCTCTTTAAGGCTTATGGAATCTAGTGTATCAAGGGGCATCGCCGCCAATAGATCAATTCTCTTTTTAAGGCCATTCATGACCTCGACAAAGGCAGCTTTTTTATCTAAATCAGACCCCTCGACTTTGGATGGATCTGGAAATCCCCAATGCGCAGTTGCAGGATTGCCTGGCCAGATAGGGCATACCTCACCTGCAGCGTTATCGCATACGGTCACAATGAAATCCATTTTTGGCGCTTCAAGTAAGCCAAACTCATCCCAATTCTTTGAGCGTAATCGGGCAGGATCATAGCCCATCTCAATTGCTAATTCTTTTGCAAAAGGATTTACTGCTGTGCCTGGTGTTGAGCCTGCTGAATACCCAATAAATTTACCGCTTGGGTGAGTCGAGGCAAGTGCCTCACCTAATACCGAACGTGCAGAGTTGTGGGTGCAGAGAAATAAGATGTTGTATTTTTTCATCTCGAAGATTTCCTTTACTTAAGAACAAGATGTTTTACGAATCGCCGGCATGGAGACAGTCGCCAATGGCGTCGGTACACAACAAGCGCTATTTGTTGCTGGCGCATGATTAAATACTGGGATTGATTCCAGCGTATGAAATGTCTCCCAGGCAATTCCAGCTGGATCATTTATCCAATATTTATCGGAACTTGCATAGCAACAGGCTGCATCAACCTCTTCTATTAGCTCACCCTCAATCTGTTCGAGTAGACCCTTCATTTCTGCTAGCTCGGACTCGTCATCCACTTGAATTCCTAAGTGATTAACACCAAGTGCCGCACCGCGTGCAGAAATCGCAAAGTTGATCTTGGGATCTTCAAGCTGCCATTTGGCGTAGTCGCTTTTGATAACCGTTGGCTCTGAAGCAAACATTTTTGAGTAAAACGGTATGCTTGCGGCTATATTCGGTACTGATACATGAATATGCATTCGTTTCATTGGCAATTCACTACCTTTCTTTTTCTCGAAATACATGGCCGCCCGCCACAGCAGTTTTCTAAAAGAAAATTACTCAATCCTTCTACCAATTTGGCGTTGGGGCTATAAATTAAATAGCGGCTTTTGCGTTCTACCAAAACTAAATTAGCCTGCACTAACTCCTTTAGATGAAAGCTCAAAGTAGCATTTGGGATACCCAATTTTTCAACGATTTCTCCGGGGGTAACACCACCATCACCCTTTTGCACAATTAAACGAAAGATATTTAAGCGTGACTCTTGTCCTAAGGCTAAAAATACCCTAATGGCATCTGTGTTTTTCATATTTTTAATTATATAGAAATATATGACGTTTCGATGACATCAGCTTATGGCTAAGTTTTTATTGATTGTTAAGTTTCTCTTTGTTTGCTGCAGGAACGTTGATATATTCAAACGGGCAATGTCGACATGCATTACCACAACATATTCCACGCTTTAAGTGCGCTTTGCTTGTGAGCACTATATAGCCAGAATCAGGATCAATGTACGAGTCTTGATCGTTGTCGCAAGCTCGCTGATGCAACTCTTTCATAGAGCTCATGTCTTGCTACTTAATTGCATTACAAAGGATCGAGTGCTTACTGTCTTTTTTAAGGTTTATATTAAATTCCTAACAACCCGTGCGTATGATTCTGTTAATTCTGCAGAATTTCACTGATCTCAATTAAATTAAAGTCTGGGTCTCGCACGTATACTGAATTTATCTTTGCAGTCGCGCCTGTTCTAGTAATTGGGCCATTAACAATTGGCCAATTTACCTGTTTTAACCGTTCAATCACCTGGATTAAGGGCCGATCCGCAATAAAACACAAATCTAATGATCCTGGCGTTGGAATATCTGCTTTAGGCTCAAATTCTTTTCCCTTGATATGAAGATTAATTTTCTGATTGCCAAACTTAAATGCTTTGCGCTCAACGGGCGGGGTTCCGCCCATAAAGGATTCTAGTTTCATACCCAAAACCCGCGTATAAAAATCAATGCATTGGGTTTCTTTGGCGGTTGTTAGAACCAAGTGGTCAAGATGATCAATCATTGCAATATCTTACCCATAAATGAAAGCCGCCTGAAGGAGGCTTCAGTGTTTCTTGGTGGCCCGGGGCGGAATCAACCAGGGCTGAGGATACCAATCCTTTATCAGGCAAGGGCAATTAAAAGTTCTTTTTTTAACGCCAACATCAGGCTCTTAGCATTGAGCTTTCTCGTTCTGGAATAGTCTTGCCCAGCCCATAAACTTTGATATTCACCGTTATTAGCTCTTCCCGCTAATTTCCTTAGAGATGCTGTCATCGTATTTTGTATTGGAAAAGGCAAAACCATTTTGCCATTCATCAATTGAATAAATTCGTTATCTATT
>RFQL01000131.1 GCA_009924985.1 Burkholderiaceae bacterium
CATCCTTGAAAATAGACAAATTTGAGAGGAGAGTAGTTTTCCGAATTAGAGGAGTTGCCTGCGATTTCGACGGCAGGCTTTACAGTTGGTTCAACAATTTCTTGTGGTGTTCTTTTTCCTAATTTTGTGTAGAAGCGCATGATTGCATTCTCGGGACGGTAAATTGTGGTAACATTCGAGTAGTGGGCATCATTTGTATTTTCACAATCAATCGAATTTGGGGCATTTTTCTTTGGTGCTGATGCGGGAATGGAGGGGGCAGCAAGATGGCGTTTCAAAGTCGCGTTTTCTTCTAATAAAGCTTTCTTGTCTTTCGCAAGTGCCTTATTTAGTTCAGCTAATTCGTTAACTGTAGCAGCCATTTCAGCTACAGTTTTCTCCAATGAGGCAATTCTTTCTTTGAGCTCCAGGGACTCTGCAATAATTCCGTTTTCAACACTCCTGGATTTAATAAGGCTTGTTGCCACGTTTGTTTCTTCAGCATCTTGTGAACGGGAGAATCTTTTCACTGCATTCCTTTCGGTGGTCAGTTTTACCAAATCGGGGCATAAGTGTTCCTTACTCATCCACTTTAGTGCCAAGTTAAAATATATTCTCGGTTCGGTGGGTAGTAGTTCCAATAAGATCGCGTCCGGGAAGTGTTCCATGATTTGCTTTGCCGAGATTGTATGCTCGCTACACTGGAATTGGTACGATAAATTGACTTTTCCGTGTTTCTTAAGCATACGGGGAACTCTGCACTTTCCGCAATAAATTACGTTATTTGTAGAAATTAGTTTGAGTGAACGAACAAAATTGTTCTCCAAATTGTCGAAATTTGTTTCAGCTGGAAGGTTTTTGAATGCAGCACGAAACGCTACAGTAGACTGAACCGGCCATTCAATTAACTTCGGGTCAGGCAATTCAGCTAGTTCTTCACTAGAACTTGGTTCCATATCCGATAATTCATTCAATTCATTTGAACCGATAAAATAGTCGTCGTAGACCGTAAGTTTTTGCTCATTTCGAGTTTTATTGGCGGGAGCCGAGTGAGGTGGTGAAGGAGCGGGACCCATGCTAACGAAGTCACAGAACGTTCGGTCTGAGATGTCCACAGCTTGCTGTCGTTCATTAGCGTTCGCTGCATTGTTCAATGAGTTTTCAAGTTCAACAAGACAGTCTTGGAGGATTGATTCCCTTAGCATACTTTGAAGGCCAAAGACGAGTCGGGTATCCTTGTCACGTAAATTCTCTTTTTTGATTCGCATGTATGACCGGTCGGGCAGCTCATAGTTGAAGATCCTGGGCGCAAATTCAAAAACAATAGGCCGGTGGTCTGAAAGGGGAACGGGACTTGGTTTAACTTCAGCGGTCAGCTCAGCAATATTTGAAAATACATGGTCAACAATTGAGTTCCCACGAACCGTACTACACGTTGGAGTCGTCCCAGTATCAAAACGATCCAGGTTCCAGCTTTCCATCCAATCTGCCAGTTTCTTGCCAGCAGAGTTCGAAGAAGTATCATGCCATTCGGTCCTTCTAGCATTAAAGTCACCAGCAAAAACAGGTACAAGTCTTCCGAATTTGGCAACTTCATCTAAAAGTTCGTCGATATCTAGCGGGTGAGAGGGTGCATTGTAAATTCCAACAATCTTGAGGCCAGCAAATGCCACTACAATAAAACATCCGTTCACCGTATCCTTCGCCCAGCATGACATATTCTTAACGTGTGGCCACTCCAGGAAATCAGGATTGACGACAATCGAAACTCCATTCGTACCACGATTCAGATTCGGGACAACCGCTCCGAGGGAGTTGTACACGCAAATATCCGGGATGTGTCTGTCCGGATGGTACCATGTCTCCGTAACAAGAGCCAACTGGATGTCATCTCTTTTCATTCTTCTTATCAAGGAGTCGAGATTATTTGAGAGCCCCGAGGAATTCCAAGCCATTACCCGCATTGTCTCAATATTTTCCTGCAATTCATTAAAATTATTGATTTCACTAAAAGTTTCTTGTAAATCTAAATTTGTAAGCTCGTCAAATAAATTAGTAGTAACTTGCCCATCATTTAAGATACCTTTAAAATTCTCTTCTAAATTATTCATTCGTTCTCTAGTCATCTTGTCTTGTTTACTTGTGGGGGATATCATTGCGAAGTCTCCATCGGGACTGGCAATGAGGCTTCAGCGGGAGTCTGGTCAATTTCCATAGCAGAGGATACTTGTTCAGCTTTCGGGGCGCTTGAAGAGTCAATCGAATCTTGTAAGTCTTGCAGGACCATAAAATTGTTCATCAAGAAGATCTTTGGTTTGCTTGGTGTCGTTTCATACTTGACGTTCTTGGTGGCAACAACCTTCTCGAGGAAGTGTAACGTTCTAGTCAGGATTGGACGTTCTGCAGCAAGTTTCTTAAATCTTTGGACGGAGCCTTCCATCGTGACAAAGTATTGTGCCTCAAGGAATTTCTGCGAGAGGTTCCCGTGTTCTTCGTAATTCTTCGGATCAGTGGGATCAGCATCTTTTACGTGTCTTGCTTTCGGGATTGTCTTGGTGATCTTTTCGATCAGTTCTTCGACGCAATTCTCGTAAGTCAAGATTTGTAAAAAGTCGTTGCTCAAGAAAAGGATGTCTCTAGCCTTGTATCCGCCAAAGCCGATTTGGTCTAAAAGTGCGCGGTATTCGGATTGTGGACGACGAATGAGGCCCTTGAAGTAAACGAAAGTGAGTTTGCTGGTTTCTTGGATTTTTTCTTCTTTGTCGGATTCCTTGGCGGTGAAGAGGCTAAGATCAACCTGAGGACGGGACTTGACTTGAGGTTCAACGGTGGCACCGACTTCTTGACGACTGCGTTTGATTGTTGTGAATTGACGGACAGGTGGGGTCTTTGTAATATCGGAATAAGTTTTGACGGGTTCGAGGCTTGTTGTGCTACTGGGAAGTTTGCTGGAGGGGAGCTCAATCGGGCTTGGACGGTACTTCTTCAAAACTGCGTTTTCTTGGCGAAGGGCCTTATTTTCATCGAGCACTTCAACAAGTTTTTTCCTAAGGTTCATGAGTTCTTCTATGACGACTGCGCGAAATTCCGCATCCGAGTAAGCGTGAACGTCGGCGGCACTTGGAATCTTGGCGGACTCAGCGGTATTTGAAATCTTGGCGGAATCAGCGGCACTTGGAATCTCGGCGGAATCATCAATCTTGAGTTGTTCTAGTTTTTCTTCTTCTTGAGACATGTCGATATCTGGGGAGTCAGTAATGGTTTCTTCATCTTCAAAAGTCGGCTCTTCAAGCGAATCAATGTCCATGTCATGTCTAAGTCGTTTAAGGATCGTCTCCTTCTGCTCAGCCTTGGAACTCGATATCCATGCAGCAAATAATTGGGCATCTTTGATACAGAATTCGCGGTGAACTTTACCAGTGGCACTTATAACATCGTGAGGGAGCATCATTAAAAGTTGAGGGACGGACGATCTACATTTGAAAGGTGCGGTTCCTCCGTACTGGTTGCTGGTAGTTCCTTGCGGGGTGTGTCCATGGAGGGATCCACACTTGGGGCACACCAATGTTTTTCTAAACTTGGAGATGAGTTTGGTTGCAGCATTGTCGAATTTGGTAAACTTCATCGGCTTCATCGAGGTTATGAACTCCTTCATGTCCAAAACAATTGTTGGGGGCAAACCATAACTTTCTTCAACTTGGGCCGGGGCTGCGGCTTTTTTCCCGCCTTTTCCGCAATTTAAATCGGATTCGTCTTCCTTTTCTTTACTGGAAGTGCAAAATTCAACATTCACGGCCAGTCCTGGGGTTTGTGAGCTTGGAACATAGTGGCTATCCATAACTTCACCTGGGCAATATGTTTCCGACTCTTTCTTGTCCATGGGGGCAGCGGGTTCTTGTTTTTTAACTGGCAAGGTTCTTTCACCAGAATTGTCTTCATCAGCAATTTCTTTTCCTGAATTTGTCCTGCTAAACAACAGCTCAGAATCGAGTACATGGTGGGATTTGCCGGGGTCCTTTACATCGGACGGCGGGGTTTCAGCGCTTGTTCGCATTGCTGCGGCCAATTCCTGCGGGGAAAACCGATTCTCTGCGGGAGCAGAGGAAGAAACGTCGTTCTGATTCGCGATCAGATCCATGGCCCTAACCCTAACGTCGCTTTCTTCACTTTCAGTAGTCAGTTTTTCCACAAGATCTCTTATTTCCGCTTCCGGTTTGACGCA
>RFQL01000132.1 GCA_009924985.1 Burkholderiaceae bacterium
ACTGGGATGGATGCCCAGCAAATGAATTTGGATGTTATTACTAATAACCTTGCAAACTCATCTACCACTGCATTTAAACGTGTACAGCCGATGTTTCAGGATTTGTTATACACCACCTTGCGTGCAGCTGGATCATCAAGTAATGCTCAAAACTTATTGCCTACAGGATTACAAATTGGTGCGGGATCTGCAGTAACGTCAACTGAGCGCATCATGATTCAGGGATCCATGTTGCAAACCGGTAATCAGTTGGACGTGGCCATTAATGGAAATGGTTTTTTCCAAATACAGCTTGCAGATGGTACCTTAGCCTATACAAGGCAGGGCCAATTTAGCTTAAGTTCAACAGGCCAAATTGTTACTCAGGCTGGTAATACTGTTGCTGGAGCGGGAGTTATTCCGAGTACAGCGACGGGAATTACAATTAGTAGTGCTGGGTTAGTTCAATACTCCACGCAAGGGTCAAGCACCTTGACTCAAGCTGGACAGTTCACTATGGCTAATTTCGCTAACCCTGCTGGTCTCGTAGCAATTGGTGGTAATAACTTTATCCCATCACCCGCATCTGGAACTGCACAAAATCAAATTGCAGGAACGAATGGAATGGGAACAATACAGCAATACTACGTTGAGCAATCTAACGTAAACGTTGCTGAGGAGTTAGTAAATCTAATCGCAGCTCAACGCGCATACGAAATTAATACGAGAGCAGTAACCGCTTCCGATCAAATCTTGCAACGCGTAAGTAATTTGGGGCAATAATGATGACTAACTTTAAACGAACAATCGCATATCTAACATTAGCAACTGTATGTGCTGGTTTTTTAGGTGCATGTGCCAGTGCAGATCGACCAACTTTGTTGCAGACACCAACGACCGCAAGACCAAAACCTATCCAAGAAACATCAGCGAATATGGGAAGCCTATATCCAGCAAATTCTGGCGGGCCTTATGTATCGATGGTTAGTCATCGCCCCTTGTTTGAGGATCGCCGCGCTCGAAACGTGGGTGATACGCTCACAGTTATCTTGAATGAAACGACCAGCGCTGCCAAGAACTCATCAATGTCTGCTGCTCGCAAGGCAACTGCAACGAGTGAGTTTGCTCCAGGGGTATTAAGTGCCCCAAAGGGTTGGTATACCGGCATTGCTCAAATTGGCAACTTTGATGGAACTGGAGAATTAAAAAGTGAAGGTGCGGGCGGAAGTTCCGCCAATAACACGTTTGCTGGAACTATTACGGTGACAGTGATTGAGATCTTATCCAATGGCAATTTAGTAGTTGCAGGTGAAAAGCAAGTTGCAATTAGTAATGAAGAAGAGATCATTCGTTTCGGGGGAATTGTGAACCCCAATAATTTAGTCTTTAACCGCATTTCATCCCAAGAAGTGGCCGATGCTCGAATTGAATACCGTGGTCGCGGTGCAACCGATGACACCCAAGGTGTGGGTTGGTTTACGCGACTCCTATTAAAGATGGCGCCATTCTGATCGATATGCTCATTAAAAAAATAACCATTAAAGAGATAATCCTGATACTAAGTATCAGTATCTTTTCAAATACAGTCTTCGCAGATCGTATTAAAGATTTTGCCGACATTGCTGGCCAGCGACCAAACCAATTAGTTGGCTATGGCTTGGTGGTTGGTTTGGATGGTACTGGTGACCAAACCACGCAAACCCCATTTACCTTACAAAGCGTATTGCAGATGATTGGTGTGTTGGGTGTTACCTTGCCATCGACTGGAACCCAAGCTCAGTTGCGTAATACTGCAGCCGTGATGGTAACGGCAGAGTTCCCAGCGCTTGCTAAGCCAGGTCAGCAAATTGATGTAACAGTTTCTTCCTTAGGTAATGCAACCAGCTTAAAGGGCGGTACCTTGGTAATGACCCCATTAAAAGCGGCAGATGGTCAGGTCTATGCTCAAGCGCAGGGTAGCTTAGTCATTGGCGGAGCTAGAGCTGCCGCTGGCGGAGCTCAAACCTCCGTAAATCATTTATCAGCTGGCCGTATTCCATCTGGCGGAATTATTGAACGAGCTGTACCCGCATTATTGGTTGATGAGTTCGTGCAGTTGGATCTTCGTCGTGCAGATTTTGGACTGATGCAAAGAACTGCTGAGGCGATTGGTAGGCGTTTTGGTTTAGGTACCGCAATCCCCATTGATGCCAGAGCGCTTAATGTGCGTGTACCAACAGAGCCCTTACGAAGAACAGCCTTTATGGCAGCTTTGCAAGATTTAGATGTGCCACCGGTAAGTGGACCAGCAAAGGTGATCTTGAATTCAAGGACAGGATCGGTGGTGATGAACCAAGCAGTTCAGTTATCGCCATCAGCCGTTGCACACGGAAGCTTGACAGTCAAAATAGAGCAAACACCAACCACTAGTCAGCCTTTGCCATTTAGCCGAGGACAAACTGCAGTAACTACACAAGACACTGCAACGATTACCGATAACGGTAAAGAAAATAGCTTAATTAGCGTCGCAAGCGGTGCTAACTTAGACCAGGTGGTGAAAGCTCTCAACATGCTGGGAGCAACACCACAAGATCTGATATCAATCTTGCAGGCATTGCGAGCAGCAGGTGCATTACGAGCCGAGTTGGAGGTTATCTAATGATTCCAGCGCTCATGATGACAACGGTTGATTCATCAACCGCTCGTTTAATTAACAAGTCTGAAGCAGCTAAGAAGCCTGAAGACATCACGAAATCCGAAAAGAAGATTCGGGAAGCGGCGCAAGGTTTTGAAAGAACGTTATTACGTCAAATGTTAAGTGTTGCGCGAAATAGCAATATCAGCGGAACCGAGACCAAAAGCAGCATGTCGATGGCCTATCTACAGATGATGGATGACCAGTTAGCCGACCTATTATCAAAGACCAAAAAAATTGGTTTTGGGGAAAAAATGGCTGAGCAATTGCTAGAACAGTCAAATATCAAGCAATTAATCAATAGTGAAAAAAAAGCCGTAAACAGTAAAGATGAAGTGGCTTCGCCTGCGCTGAATAAATACATGCGACCCAATCCACTTCCCTTTAAGAATTAAGGGTTTAGAAAGAATACATGGGTATTTATTCCATTAACGAATCGGCTAGTGCGGCGCTTAAGATTGCCCAAGCAGGAATCTTAGTAACGTCGCAAAACGTAGCGGGTACGGCAGTAGAGGGATTCTCACGGCGCAGCGCAAGCACCGTGATGGATGCGCTTGCCCCGAATTCATTAATGCTAAACGGTAGTAGTTTTGCAGTGGAGGGATTTACCCGTGAGTATTCATCACTCATTGGAGCACAGTTGCTTAATCAACAAGCAAAATCTTCGAATTCACAAACATTGACGCAGTATGTCTCAACAATCGATAGCGTCATAGCTGATAAATCTGCAGGTTTGAGTTCGGCAATTACCGATTTCTTTAATACGATGGGTAAATATGCCGCCGATCCAACAAATAAAGCATTGGCAACCGCTATAACAGGATCGGCTAATGTGGTTGCACAACGCATGACTGGAATCACTACTCTAGTTAATCAGCTCAAGAGTGACAGCAGTACCGGCCTTAATGACACCGTTCGGCAGATAAATACGTACTTGCCTGCATTAGCAACGGTTAATCAACAGATTATTGAAGCTAATAGCCCAGGAAATAGTTCGCCATCAGCAGATCTCTTAGATGAGCGCGACCGCCTTTTAACAAATTTACAAAAATTGATCGGTGGGCAATCTCTAATTAATAGCGATGGGACTGCAACCCAATTAGTGGATGGGCTACCTTTGGTTGAAAGAGGTTTGGCCAACGCAGTTGCGGTAAATAGTGATGACATTAGTTTATCGGTCAGTTTCAAACAATCGAATGGCAATATTACCGCTACACAAACTATTCAGGGGGTTGAAGGCGGGCAAGCAGGGGCCCTATTAACCCTTAAGAACGACTTTATACCGAAGTTGGAACAACGATTAAATACCGCAGCAATTGCTTTAGTAAAAATTGCCAATGAAACTATCGTTGATAATGATGACTTAAGCAATCCGATAGCTATTTTCGGATTTAAGGTTGGATCAAATACCTATTCAAGTTTCACGGACAGTGACTTACCAGTATCAATACCATCATTTAATATTGACTCTGAGGTGGATGTTAAAAACTTGTATAACAG
>RFQL01000133.1 GCA_009924985.1 Burkholderiaceae bacterium
CGTCTAATCCGTTTACACAAGCTCAAAACACTCTTCAAAGCATTTCATCTGGCGCCGCCAACCCTTGGATCACCTCTCCAACCGGTCAAGTAACTCCTAATACGTCAACTGCCATGGGTGGTTTATTTCAAGCGCAAAACCAACAGCTTGAGCAATTGCTACCAAACATTACGGCACCGGTACTGGGATCCTCAATTGCCTCTGGTAACTTTGGTAGCCTGCGTGGCGAAACCGCGGTTAATAAAGCTAAGGCCGACGCACAGGCACAATTGTTTGCTAATCAAATGGACGCGTTCTTAAAGAACCAAGCGACAGGTGTTAGCGGCGCAGCTAATTTAGGTAACGTGGCGCAGCAAGGAATTAGTAACGCGATGAACGTTGGGCAGGCCCAACAGCTCGCGCCGTTTACTAACGTTGCTAATTTAGGTAAAATATTGTCTGGTGTGACTGTACCAACCACTGTAACCAGTGATGTAACGATGTCACCACTTAGCCAGATCACCGCAATTGCTAGCGCATTAGGTGGTGGTACGGCTGGTGCTAATAAACTATTACAAAATTTAGGCGTTAAAGGTGGTTTAAGTGAGGCCTTTACTGGTATTGGTAATTTGTTTTCTTCAACACCAGATTACTCAGGTTGGGAAAGTGCATTACCCCCTGGCACCATTGTTGATCCATGGTCTGCTCCATCAGCAGCGGATTATGCAGAACAATCTTTTGGTGGTTTGTTTGATTAAGGAATAACATGGCTGAAGAATCTCAAGTTCAAAGCGGTTTAGGCGCAGTTGTAACCCCACCAAAGAGTAAGGGTGGGTTCTCTGTACCAGGAAACGTTGCGTTAGATCCAACGCAAACAGAAAGCATTTTAGCTAACATGCAGCGCATCATCGACGAGCGCGAGAGCCCACTAAATTTATTTACCAGCGGATTAAAAGATGCGCTGGCATATGCCGCCGTCGATCCAACACGAAATGTTTTGGCACGCGACGAACAAAAGATGCGCGAGTCACAAGAATTGCTTAACATGCGCAGCCAAATAGCTAGCGTTAAGGCGGCCCAAGAACAACAAAAAGCATTTGAGGCCAGGAAGGCAAAAGAATTAGGCGGCACACCTGGCGTTGGTGGGACAGGTGGCGGCATTAACATGCCCGACGAAATAAAGCTGGCACTATCTAACGCAAGAACTCGTGAAGAGTACGATAAAATTTATAACGCTTGGGCACAAAAACAGGCAGAGGTATCCGCCAATCCCGAGATGGATGTTCCCAAGATACCTGTCGTTGTTGAAAATCCAGATGGCTCATTTACCCGCAAAGTTATTTCAGTGCGTGAGTATCGTGCCAATCCAAACCTATACAAAGATGCTCCCGAGACTCAGCAGGCATTAAAGAGCGTGCCGGCAGATAAATCTGGCCAGCCAGTAAGTGTTCGCAATAACAACCCAGGCAATTTAAAAGATCCTAAGACCGGCGAGTTCTTAAAGTTTGACACTTTAGAGGCCGGACAAAAGGCGCTCGACGAAGACACTAAGTTAAAGCTAAGTGGTCAGAGCCCTGCGGTTAAGCAGCGCTTTGGTGACGTTAACATTATCACCCCGGCCATGTTAGCTGAGACCTGGTCGCCGGCAACTGCTCCGGGTAATAGCCCAGAGTCTACCGCTAACTACGCTAAGTTTATCGCCGGTAAGTTAGGTATCGACCCAACCGCGCCAATTCCAAACACAGAAGAGGCACGTAAGCGTGTAAACGAGGCAATCACCGAGTTTGAGTCTGGTCAGAAGGCACCGGCCGCACCGGCGGCTGTAACGCCCACCACGACGGCGGCAAAGGGTCCAAAACCTACGCCAGAGCAAATGGAATCTGAGAGTAAGGTCAAACAAACATTTAGAGAAAAACAAGCTGCCGGGGCGGCAGAAAACGTTCAGAAGGCACAGCTATCCTTTGAGACGGTTACAGAGCCATCCTCTGTCTCGGAGCGCAAGACATCCGCAGAGCGCGTGGAAAAACTAGTGTTAGATAACCCAACGGCGGCTGGTATTATAGCCAAGCCTGGGGTCGCCAACGCGCTGTTAACAATTATACGTGACGGATTAAACACACCATCTGGCGCGATTGGTATTAAGACAATCGAAGATGCGTTGGTGTTAACCATGCCCGGCACAGACCAAAAAACAATCAACGCACGTCGTGAGATTGCGCAGAACTTGGCAAAGGGTGCGCTCGAGGCATCTAAGCTATCGCAGGGCCAGGGCTCCGTCTCTGACTTTGAGCGTTCAATGTTTGAGCGTATCGCCGGATCGTTGGCAGATACCCCCGAGCTATTAGTTAAACGCCAGCGTATGTTAGTTGCCAGGGCAAATCTAGATAGTGAATTAGGCAAGATGTACCGCGGCACTAAGAAGCCCGGTGAGCCGTTAGACTTTGATACCTTTAGGACATCGAAAGAATATGAGACTAAAGTCGCGGCGTATGAGAAAGAGCTCCGTTCAATTTTAGATTCTGAGGTTCAAATTAAGGGTACCACAACAGCCTCTAAACATCCTGGTGCCTCACTATTAAATAAATATCCTTCTAGGACAAACCCATAATGGATAAAGAGTTAGAGCGAGCCTATGATGCGTTGATGCAGGCCGATGCGGCCGGCAACAAAGAAGACGCACAACAAATTGCTGACTACATTCGTACATTGGAAGCCCAACAAAACGTTCCTATTGGTGAGACGTCAGTAAAACAAGTGAGCGACGCAGACCTTATTAACGTGTTAACCCCAACCATTGGCGGAGCAATTGCTGGTGAAGTAGTTGGTCCGATAGTAAACAAGGGCGCCGAAGCCGTGCAAGCCAGTAAGGCCCCAACAACTACGGCCCCAGCCGCTAGGGCGGCCGGCACGCCATTTAACCCACGCGGCGTTACCATCGAGCAAAGCGTTCAAAACTGGGAAAACTATGGCCAGGCACAAAACGAGGCCGCTAAACGCGTTCGTAGAGAGGCCGAGCTACATAAAAAATATCCTGGGTTCACCCGCGCACAACCTCCAGCACCCGCGGCAACACCATCTGCAATGTCTCAATTGCGTCAGGCTATCCCCGGCCCAATTAAAACAGCCGGTACATTTTTAGGTGGCGCCGCACAGTCTGGCGTCGTGCCTTGGCTTGGCCGTGCCTTAGCTGGTGGCGCCGCTGGATACCAGGGCGCTGACGCATACAACCGCCTAAAACAGGGTGACGTTGTTGGTGGCGGACTAAGCACAATTGGTGCGCTTGGTGCTGGTGCGTCGTTCCTACCACACCCCGTCACTCGGTACGGTGGCGCGGCAATTAGCGCCGGCGCCGAGGGATTAAACCAATACCTTGACTATTTAAAACGCAAGTCCCAACAACCCGCCGCGGCACAGCCACAGCAACAAGAACAAATGCCCGTCCCCATGAAACAGGGAGGGTTGGTCCATTTGGCCGGGGGAAAGTCCGTTATAGCCGATGAGGCTTTAAATTTAATCAAAAAAACTTTACAAAGCGGAAAGTCAGGAAAACAACTTGCAAGAGAAAGTGAGTACGTACATAAAATTACACCCACCCACAAATTTTCACAACCTAAAAAGTTAAGCATACAAGACTTGCAAAATTCAGTATTGGTGGGAGTTCCTGGAGACAGATCGTTGACTGGCAAAATGGTGCACGAAGTAAATGCTGTACCGCTAACAAAACCTGTTGAGCAATTTGGTGGTCCTTTATATGGTCTACAACAATCTGATTTAGGAAACCCAAACTTTTGGGCATCACAACAAGGTGCTGCTTCTGCTCTCCAAAATAAAGCGGCTGGCGCTATGCAACAGTATGATAAACCGGTTTATGGTATGTATGCTGCAATGGCCCCAGACTCTTCTAATTATGCGTTACATCATTTAGAGACACTCTTAAATCAAGTACCAGCTATGAACCCGGCTAAGAGTCAAATCAAAGACTTTGACAAAATGGTTCGCCAACAATATCCAGCTTTTGCTGGTATCACTGACCCTGATTTAATGCAGCAATTAAAGACCGATTCTAAGATGCGTAAGTTTATTGCGGATCGCATGAATAAAACAACCATAGCAGACTTATATGGTTTGCCAAGTGGGGAAGCAACGTTGCATGCTATTAC
>RFQL01000134.1 GCA_009924985.1 Burkholderiaceae bacterium
TTTACTGTTTAAAAAATCTAGATATGCTCTATTAAGGCCTTCCTCCAAAGCATACTCCGGCTTCCAGTTCATTTGATTGAGCCGCCCTGAATTCATCCACTTTCTCGGTGAGCCATCGGGCTTGCTAGGATCAAACTGAATACTTCCGGTGTAGCCTGTTGCCTTAGCCACCGCATGCGCTAATTCTTTGATGGTGACATCACTGCCATAACCCACGTTGAGATGGCTTTGCATTGGAGTTGTTACTTGATCGTATTGCTCTTTTGCTAGCTCCATCACAAATACGGAGGCTCTTGCCATATCATCAACATATAAGAACTCGCGCCTCGGTGTACCTGTGCCCCAAATCATCACCTCGGGAGTATTGCTAATCCTTGCCTCATGAAAACGACGTAATAATGCTGGAATAACGTGGCTGTTCTCGGGGTGGTAATTATCCCCCGGCCCATAGAGATTAGTAGGCATCACCGATCGGTAATCCACCAAATTGCTTTGACCATACTGACGGTTATAGCTTTCACACATTTTGATACCCGCAATCTTGGCAATGGCATAAGGCTCATTGGTGGGTTCCAATTTTCCGGTGAGGAGGGCATCCTCGGTCATGGGTTGCTTGGCTAATTGTGGGTAAATGCAGCTAGACCCTAAAAAGAGGAGTTTTTTTACCCCACTGACAAATGCTTGATGAATCACATTGTTTTGCACCATCAGGTTATCGTAAATGAACTCAGCGGGGTAGGTGTTGTTAGCATAAATACCGCCAACCTTGGCGGCGGCTAGGTAGACTTGATCGGGTTTCTCAGTATCAAAAAAGTGTTTGACGGCTGCTTGGTTGGTTAAATCTAACTCTTGATGCGTGCGATAAACCAAATTACTATAACCTTTTCGCTCTAACTCGCGCACAATAGCAGAACCCACCATACCTTTATGGCCAGCAATGTAGATCTTTTGCTTAAGGTTATTTAACAAACAGCATTCCTAATGATTTCTGTTTTAATACGTATTTACTTTTCTTTGCCAACCGCAACTGAATAACCATGCTTTTGAAGCAAGGCATGTTGCTTGGCTTTTTCAAGATCGCTAGCCACCATCTCTTCGATCATTTGATCAAGCGTTATTTCAGGTACCCAGCCGAGTTTTTCTTTTGCTTTTGTGGGGTCACCCAATAGGGTCTCGACTTCTGTGGGGCGATAGTAATGCGGGTCTATTTGCATAATGACATCACCGACCTTTAAGGCAGGCGCCTGATCACCGTCAATCTTTGCCACAATCGCCTTCTCGCCTTCTGCTTTTCCTTCAAACCTTAGGGTGATGCCCAACTCATTCGCACTCTTTTGAATGAATTCGCGCACTGTGTATTGCACCCCGGTTGCAATCACAAAATCCTCAGGCTTATCTTGTTGAAGCATAAGCCATTGCATGCGCACGTAGTCTTTAGCATGACCCCAATCGCGCAAGGCATCAATATTACCCATGTAGAGGCACTTCTCTAGATCTTGGGCGATATTGGCTAAACCGCGCGTGACCTTACGGGTCACAAAGGTCTCACCACGGCGCTTGGATTCGTGGTTAAAGAGAATGCCGTTGCAGGCATACATTCCATAGGCTTCACGATAATTTATGGTGATCCAGTAGGCATAGAGTTTGGCGACCGCATAGGGGCTTCTTGGGTAAAACGGAGTGGTCTCTTTTTGTGGAATCTCTTGCACCAGACCATATAGCTCAGAGGTGGAGGCTTGATAAAAACGGGTTTTCTTCTCCAGACCCAAAATGCGAATAGCCTCCAAGATGCGCAGCGCCCCAATGGCATCCACATCGGCGGTGTACTCGGGCGACTCAAAAGAGACAGCCACATGGCTTTGTGCGCCTAAGTTATAAATCTCATCGGGCTGGCTTTGCTGAATAATCCGCACTAAATTACTGGTGTCGGTCAAATCCCCATAGTGCAGAATTAAATTTGGGTGGTTGACGTGGGGATCTTGGTAGAGATGATCGATGCGCTCGGTATTAAAAAGAGATGCGCGCCGTTTAATGCCATGCACGATATAGCCCTTTTCCAATAAGAACTCGGCTAGGTAAGAACCATCTTGACCGGTAATACCAGTAATTAAGGCAACTTTTTCTTTGCTCATATTAATCATTTTTAACTTAATTTAGTCTATTAGTCTATTAGTCTATTAGTCTATTAGTCTATTAGTCTATTAGTCTATTTTCGCCCATAAGTATCCTCAAAGCGCACGATGTCGTCTTCCCCTAAATAGCTACCCGACTGCACCTCAATGATTTCCAGGGGTTCTTTACCCGGATTAGCTAAACGGTGCTTTTGCCCTTGAGGGATGTAGGTACTTTGGTTTTCGGAGAGCGTAATCACTTGATTACCATTGGTAATTTCTGCGGTTCCCTTCACCACAATCCAATGCTCGGCACGGTGATGATGCATTTGTAAGGAGAGACTTGCTCCGGGTTTCACTTGAATCCGCTTTACTTTAAATCGCTCGCCCTCATCCACGCTGTCATACCACCCCCAGGGTCGATTGACCTTACGATGCAAATTCTTTTCTTCGCGCCCTTCTTGCTCCAGCCGATTCACAATGGCTTTAACCTCTTGACTATTTTTTCGATCGGCCACTAATACCGCATCAGCCGTCTCCACAATCACGAGACTATCCACACCTACAGCGCTGACTAAGCGAGCGCTTGAATAGACAAGTGAGTTAGTCGTTTGATCCAATACGGTGTCACCACATGTCACATTGCCATGTGCATCTGGGCTCCCCACTTGCCAAACCGCATCCCAAGCGCCCAAATCATTCCAGCCAGCATCGAGCGCCACCATCTGAATTGCAAAGCGCGATCCAGGGCAGTGCTCGATTACTGCATAATCAATGGATTCGCTTGAAATGGCATTAAAGAGCGCTTGGTCAGGACGAATAAAGATAGCATCGTCACTGGTATCCGTAGCTTTTCCTTCCCATGCCTTGGTCGTTGCCTCCAAAATATCGGGGCGGAACTCTTTGAGTGCTGAAAGCCATACGCTCGTTTTCACAACAAACATACCACTGTTCCAGTAATAGCCGCCCTCCCTCAGATATTGCGTTGCAGTCGCCAGATTAGGTTTTTCAACAAAACGCTCCACGACCATACCGCCACAACTTTGCGCTCCCTGAGCTCGGGCCTTAATGTAACCGTAGCCCGTCTCTGGTGCACTTGGGGTAATACCTAAAATAGTAATCGCACCTGTTTGCGCAATCTGAAGAGCTAATTGCATGACTTTTTCAAATGCCGGCTGATTCTGAATCGTCTGATCGGCAGGGGTAATAAGTAAGATTGGATCGTCGCCCTGCTTCAAAGCACACAAAGCGGCCAAGGTAAGCGCCGGTGCGGTATTGCGTCCAGAGGGCTCCAGCAATAGTGTTGCCTTGATATTCCTTAACTCACGCAGCTGATCAAGTGCCAAAAACCGATGCTCTTCATTGGTGACAATTAGCGTTGATCCGAGACTTCCATGAGATTCAGCTGCGTCTTGAGTGCGCTCAATGGCCTGCTGAAATAGGCTGTGCTGCGAAGCCCCTCCAGACAGCACTAAAAACTGCTTTGGAAAGCCCGATCGAGATAGTGGCCAAAGACGCGTGCCCGAGCCACCACAGAGAATGACAGGAAACACTTTGGAAGTTACCCTACTGTTGTTCATAATCAGCACATTTTTCTATATGAAGCCTATTGTAAGTGCTTAAAAGGCCAAATAAACCCAAGCATCCTATACTTAGTGTATTTCTCTTAGATCCAATCTATGACCAAAAAAGCCCTAATCATCGGTATTACCGGCCAAGACGGTGCCTACTTGGCGCAGCACCTATTGGCCAAAGGCTATGCGGTGACCGGCTCATCCCGTGATGTGATGGCCTCTTCTTTTGGTAATTTAAACGCGCTGGGTATTCGTGAGCAGGTGAAACTGATCTCCGTGTCTATCAATGATTTTCGAAGTGTCTTTAACGCAATTCAAAGCTGTGATCCCGATGAGATCTATAACCTAGCCGGGCAAACCTCGGTTGGACTCTCCTTTGAGCAACCCGTTGAAGC
>RFQL01000135.1 GCA_009924985.1 Burkholderiaceae bacterium
CACACTTCCTGTTTGTGTATGGCACCTTAATGCGCAATGCACATCATCCTCAGGCACAGCATTTTCATCAAGCAGCAACCTTTTTAGGGCCAGCACGCTGGCAAGGAAGACTCTATTTAGTGAGCTATTACCTCGGTGCTGTATCCTCTGAACTGACCGAGGATATTGTGTACGGGGAACTCTGGACCGTCACAGATCCACAAACCTTGGCATTGTTAGATCAGTACGAGGAATGATCTCCCCGCGATCCGCTCCCCCACGAGTACACGCGTTCAATAGAAACCGTTTGGCTGGGTGAACAAGCACTCAACGCTTGGATCTATATCTATAAACGAGACACGAGCGGATTAAAACAAATTGCTTCGGGTCATTTTCGTAGTAAAAGCTTAATGGATCCAGTGCTTAATGATTCAGAGTGAGAAAGTAGACTATCCATGAAAATAATCCTGCAGTTCCCTCACCCTAGGAGTCTATAAGGCATTAGACGGGGCCTTGCGATAGTGCAGGAGTACGAAATTCAGACAAGATATCCATATATTGCACTTGCCAGGCGCGAAGTGCACTTTCATCACCATGAAGGATGTGATGAATAAAGGCGAGTGATAGTGAGCGGGTTGCCATTTTTACTTGTGGATTTAAAAAGAGCCCACCCGTAGTACTTCGATCGGTAAACATGCTATGAGATCCACCATTAAATACGGCCAGCCACTTATTTTTACTACCAGTCGCAGTAAATATATCTAATCGATCCTCGACTCCACTATAAAAACCAGGAAGGCGAATATCATCCCCTGTCGCGGTAATGTGGAGGCTAGGAACATCCACAGATGCAAGGATCTCCTGAAAATTGCCCTCACCGTAAAAACGAGGAGCAGAAATTAAGATTGCAGCATGGACGCGGTGATCGCGTGTGTCTACTAAAGCACCTTTGCGTGGTACGCGAGCACCCGCGACAAGCAAGGTCGTATTGGCACCATAACTATGACCAGCAGCAATAACACGGCTAGTATCAACTCGGTTTGCTAAATGACTTTTACCCAAACGATCAATCGCAAAACGAAAATCTTCGACCCGTGCTAGCGCTTCTTCATCTTGGGCGGCATTCGTTAAACGCTCCACTAAGTTAAAAATGTTTCCAAACCAAAGGCTACGATCACTACCAACGTGTTGAAGATGAAGACTTGCTACGCCGTGTTGTGCAAGATAAGATCCAAAGTAACTATAGCCATTGCGGGAGCCTCCTAAACCATGGCTAAAGACGACGAGGGGAGCCTGTTTTGAGGGAACCTGATTTGGAAGATAAAGACGCACTGGAACGGGGCGACGTCGCGCCTCGTCGACCCAGTCAAAATCAAGCCAGTTTTCCTCTGGGATCGATAGATCAGCGGTATGTGCTAGCGCTTGCTGGCTTGCAAGAATAGTGCTTGCAATCACCCCTTTTGCTAGCATTTCACAAAAATAGCGACGGGATTGCTTTTGCTTACACCCTTTTTTTTGATGATGCAACGCGATCCTCGGCGGCTTTGACATTCTTTAAATAAACGCTTTAAATCGTTTTCGCTGCTAAATAAAGAGCAACATCGCAGCAGCCATTAACACCATACCGACATCTTCAATAATGGTTACTGTACTCATGGGTAATTTAAAGACCGTTCCAAGACAGGCACATTGGATTTGTGTTCTGCTAGCGACTGCTTGAATGACGCCAATCGCTGAAAAACCCATGATGCCGATGGTAAGCCAATACGTTAGCAGCGGATTAAAGTTTGTGAGATACGCTACACCCAAAGCAAGTTCTAAAAAAGGGTAGATGAGACCCCAGCTTGGCCAGCGCATCGCCAATAGGTCATATCGTGCGTAGGCCGTAGCAAATGCTTGAATATCAAGCAGCTTAAAAAAAGAAAATACCAAGAAAAAACCGGCCATAAAGTAGCGCATGGTTTCCATGGCACTCACCGCATGAGGTCCAGCAATACCAATTTGTATAAAAAGGCTACCGGCCATTAAGTAGGCCGAGATGAGTAATAAGGGGCGATAGACGGATAAAAAATTAACCTTAAACGGCTCACTTTGCTTTACTAAAGCAGGGTGTTCACTGGGCGATATCCCATATCCTAATCTTTCAATCATTTGCCGAACGGTTTCAAATGACGCTGTGGTGTCGATTAAGGTGGCCTGCATCGGATTTAAGCTCACCTCTACATGAGGAGCTAAGGCTTGAAGCGCAGCATCCACTTTTTTAACACAGGCTCCGCAATGTAATCCTGTTAAGGCATACGTTACGGTGCGTGGTGAGTCGGTCATATTTTATAAATAGTCTTTTGGAATAACATGTTGGTACTACTCAATCATGCCTAGATGATACTCACCATTAAAAAAGGGGGTTACCCCCCCATTTTTTTACGATGATGAAAAGAAATCTTACTCAATACCCATAGTTTTCTTGGCCTCACCCAGGCTTGCCATGGATTCGGTATGTTGTCCTGCTTTGTGCTGCTCTTCGCCCTTCGCGCGCAAGCTCTTCACCTTCGTCATATCGGCAGCGCTTAATTTAACGGTTGGCAAGGCAGCATCAATCTTTTTCATTTCACCAGGGCAGCCGTGTGCCAAAGCAAAACTTGATAGACACATGAGGGATGTTGCTAGTAGTACTTTTTTCACGTAATTCTCCTAAGATGTTTTGAAGTTAAATCCAGTCAAATAGTAATCTAAAACTAAGATTATTGTTGTTTGGAGCCCTCAACGATGCGACGCCCTAAAGAAATTGCATAGGGAGCTGTTCTAGCCCGCAGCATAGGATCAGCAGTGCCTTCCATTCCGGCAGGCATGATATTGGGGTCAAAGGTAATGTTTAAACACGGCCCGCTGCCATCGGGTGCTACCGCCACAATTTTGAGAACACCGAGTGTAATTTTCTTACGCCCATCGGGAAGGGGAACGGTTGCGTTGGTGAGCGTATCACCGGCTTGAGCGAGTTCCAGATTAAAGTTAAACGCCGCATTGCCAGCTGCGACCCGTTGACGCAAATCATCAAACAAGAAATTAGGGCCTTTTGCTTTGGCCTCATCATCGCTTAAGGTTTGTACCCCGCCGACCGGTTCAAAAACCCATTTACCCCACACCTTCTCTTTTTTGGCATTAGAAAAGCCAAAGCCATGGACACCCCAATAATTGGTGGCGACATAACTAGCAGGAACTGGCTGGGAAGCAAAATATCGACCCTGTATAAGCACCTCGGGATTAGCATCGGCAAAGGCTTTTACTTTGACTGGGTCAGCCGCTTTCGTGGCGGGATCAGGCTGCAGCGATTGCAAGCGACCCATGAGTTGATCGGGAGTAGCAGAACCAAACACCGGTGCAGAGATGTTCCCCATTTGCCACACTTCATTTTTGGGCAAATTAAATTGCAGCGCTAAATTACGTTGCGTTTTGGTGTTATCTGCTGCCTTGGGGTTACCACCACCCACGGAAAAACGCACGACCACCGGAATTGGTTTGCCACTAAATGCGGAAGCAGAAGAGATCTTGCGTCCTTCAGCACTGCCGATAAACTCGCCAGTCGCGCAAATTCCTTTGGCACCCGAGCGTCGAAAGCCCTCAAACTTACCACCCGTCGCTTCAAACTGACTGACCATCGCATTAGGGTCGGGATTGGCATGCACTAAAACAGGACTGAAACTGACCAGCCCAAAGGAAACCGCTACGGAAGGTGCGAGAAAATTTGTTATTTTCATCAAGATAATCCTAAAGTGTGATCGGAAATTAAAATCGTACTACGGTCTAGAAAAAAATTCAGGGGCAAGTAAATTACCGCACTGCAATAAATTATTGGGGGCGTTATTGCTTCTTCCAAACACTCGCAAGCCACGGCTGTTGCTCAAAGGGCAGACCTGCTGGTCGATAGTAGTGCTCAATCTCC
>RFQL01000136.1 GCA_009924985.1 Burkholderiaceae bacterium
TCCACTTGATTCTCAATACCATACTTCGCAATCGCCGCCAAAGTATCGCCTCCACCCGCAATTGAAAACGCGGGTGAATGTGCAATCGCCGCGGCAATCATTTTGGTGCCACCACCAAATTGATCAATCTCAAAAACTCCTAGAGGGCCGTTCCATACAATCGTTCCAGCATGAGCCAGCATCATCGATAATTTTGCAGCAGTCTTCGGCCCCACATCCAAAATCATGTCATCTGGAGCCACTTCATCAACCGGCACTCGATTGGCCCGCGCTAAAGGGGAAAGCTCATTAGCCACCACTACATCTTCGGGAATCGGTACGCGCGCGCCACGCTTTTCCATTAACGCAATAATTTCTTTTGCTTCGTTTACCAAATCTGGCTCTGCTAAGGATTTCCCAATGGATAGTCCCTTGGCCAATAAAAAGGTATTGGCAATTCCGCCACCCACAATCAATTCATCCACTTTCTCGGCCAATGATTTCAATATCGTCAGCTTAGTAGAGACCTTGGACCCAGCCACAATGGCAACCAAGGGGCGTTTTGGTTCTGCCAGAGCACGACTAAGAGCATCTAACTCGGCAGCCATTAATGGGCCTGCACAGGCTACTTTTGCAAAGCGCGCAATTCCATGGGTCGTTGCTTCTGCGCGATGAGCAGTCCCAAATGCATCGTTAACATACACATCGCACAGAGCAGCCATTTTTTTGGCCAGCTCATCGGTATTTTTCTTTTCACCCACATTGACTCGGCAATTTTCTAATAAGATAACATCGCCAAGAGCAAGCTCAAAGCCTCCATCCACCCAATTACTAATTAAAGCAACTTTTCGATTGAGTAGCTCAGCAATGCGATGTGCAATCGGTGCCAAGCTGTCTTCTGGATGAAAGGCCCCCTCAGTCGGCCTGCC
Organism: Burkholderiaceae bacterium; assembly: GCA_009924985.1. Lineage (GTDB taxonomy): Bacteria > Pseudomonadota > Gammaproteobacteria > Burkholderiales > Burkholderiaceae > Polynucleobacter. The sequence continues at coordinate 909 of RFQL01000136.1, forward strand.
GAGATGAGAGGTCACCATTACTGCGGCACCCGCATCCAAGCACATCTGAATTGCAGGGATTGAGGCTCGTATCCGTGTATCTTCGGTAATATTGCCTGCCTCATCTTGAGGCACATTCAAATCAGCACGAATAAAAACACGTTTTCCCTTTAGCTGACCAGAAGCGGCAAGCTCATTTAAGCGTTTAACTTTCAGAAGCGGAATAGGCATAAAAACGGGTCATCGGTCTAATAGGGGGTAGAGATACCTATTTTAGAGCCAGTGGCGCACTAAGCTAAATACGGCCATTCCGACCAATAAGGTCGGTAACATCTTTCGGGTCCAAAAATAAACCCCAAAAGCAGCGATGCCACCCCAGATATTCGGTAATTTCCAGTCTAATTCACTCAGCGCAATGGCCCCAGGGGGCAATAAGAGCTCGGGGGCCAAAATGCCAACAATTGCTGCTAAAGGTGCATAGCGCATCGCCCGCAGGATAAGTTCTGGAACCCGTATTCGATCACCTAAAAATATAAAGAAGGAACGGTTTAATACGGTAATGATAGCCATACCCATTATTAAAAATGCGATTTCTAGTGTGCCTAATGACTCTGGTCTCATCCAGGCCTCCGTGGAGATCGATCCGCAAGAATTCCGACCATAATCGCCGCAACAATTGCTAGGGTGAGATTAAGCTTCAGAGGTAATGCAAACGCCAATACTGCAACGGTTGCAGCAGCCCCAGCGGCCCAACGAGCGGCTCGGTGATCTAGCATGGGAACTATTACTGCAATTAATGCCAGCGTACCGGCAAACTCCAATCCCCAACTATCAGGGATTTGACTAGCAAATAAAATGCCAAGGATCGAACCTGATTGCCAAATAGTCCAATTTCCAGTTGCCAGACCATACATAAAGTAGCTGCGGTAATAGCCGTCAGCCTTTCTTTCCTGAGCGCTCTGCACTTCCGTAAAGCGACTCGTGAACATGAGATAACCGAAGTCTGCCGTGAAATAACCCAAGATCACCCTTCTCCAGTAAGGTAAATGAGAAAAGTAGGCCTGAACCCCAATACTAAAAATAATGAAGCGCAGATTAACCACAAAGGCTGTTACTAAAATCGTCCCAATCGAGAACCCGCTCGCCAGCAAGGGCAAGGCTGCTAACTGAGCTGTACCTGCAAATACACAAAGGCTCATTGCCAAGGCCTGCTCTGTACTCAATGGGGATTTGCCCATCGCCAACCCCGTAACTACAGCCCAAGTAAAAATGGTCACTGCGGAAGTCGACATCGTTTTTAATCCATCGCGCCAGGCCTGCTGTTGCAGAGGAGTCCAGCCCCAGTAGGGGATTTTAGAATGGGTTAGGTCAGAGCGCATAGATAGAGACCCATTATAGAAACCCCCGTTTTAGCTTGGTGGTTTCAAAGCCTGCCCTGACCATTTCTCTGCTCTACAATAAGGCTTTTAGAGGCTAATGCCAGTGTTCTAGGGCTGGCTAATCCTACCCACAACATAAAGGTGCTTAAGATGTCGATGTCTGACCGCGATGGAGTTATTTGGTTTGATGGCAAGCTCGTCCCCTGGAGAGATGCCAATGTTCACGTACTAACCCATAGCCTGCACTACGGTATGGGTGTGTTTGAAGGGATACGTGCATACAAAACCCAAAATGGCACCGCCATCTTTCGCCTAACAGAACACGTCAAACGTCTTTTTAATGGTCTGAAAATTTTTCAGATGAAAATTCCCTACACCGAAGAACAAATTGCCCAAGCGATTACTCAGGTTGTACGTGATAACAAATTAGCCTCTTGCTATATTCGCCCCATTATTTTCATCGGCTCACAAAAACTGGGCATCTCGCCAACCGGTAACTCGGTTCATACGGCTATTGCCGCTTGGGAATGGGGAGCTTATTTGGGTGAAGACGGTCTCAATAAAGGGATCCGAGTCAAGACCTCCTCCTTTACCCGGCATTTTGTTAACTCTTCTTTAGTAAGAGCAAAGGCCTCAGGGTATTACATTAACTCTATTCTTGCGCATCAAGAAGTTGCCGCTAATGGATATGACGAGGCACTGCTCTTGGATACCGAGGGATATGTATCCGAGGGTTCTGGTGAAAATATGTTTATGGTTCGTAATGGCATTGTTTTCACTCCTGACCTTGCATCGTGTCTCGATGGCATTACCCGTGATTCGATTATTCGAATTGCGAAGGATTTGGGCTTCGAAGTTCGTGAAAAACGTATTACCCGAGACGAGGTGTATTCAGCAGATGAAGCTTTCTTTACAGGAACCGCTGCCGAGGTGACACCAATTCGTGAGCTCGATGATCGCACCATTGGCGATGGTAAGCGCGGCCCGATTACTCAGCAAATTCAAGAGGTGTTCTTCGATACGGTATATGGCAGAAATGATCGTTACCGTGCATGGTTAAGCCCTATCTAAATAACAATGAGTGCGCTAAACGAAGTTAATGCAGTGATGGTTCATGGCAAGGATTTGCCATTGCACTGCCCCACTATAGATACCCCCTCTTGGAACTACCATCCACGCGTTTTTCTAGATGTTCTAGAAACCGGAGAAGTGCGTTGCCCATATTGCGGTACGGTGTTCCGACTGATCCCTGGCACTGAGCCTCACGGCCATTAATTGCAGCCCTCCAAAGAGGGCTTTTTCTATGCAACGTACTCTCATCATCGCCCCCCATTGGATTGGTGATGCTGTGATGTCACAGCCTTTGCTCGCAGCGCTCAAACAAATAAACCCCACTCAATCAATTGCTGTCCTTTGCACACCTTGGGTTGCTTCTATCTATCGAGCCTGTAGTGAGGTCACAGAAATTATCGAGGTTGATTTTCAGCATGGTGCTTTGCAATGGGGTCTACGTCGCTCAGTGGCCCAACAAATTAAAGAAAAACGGTTTGACAGGGTATTTGTTCTACCTAATAGCTTAAAGTCTGCTTTCATTCCATGGCTAGCTGGTATCCCAGTGCGTATTGGCTATCGTG
>RFQL01000137.1 GCA_009924985.1 Burkholderiaceae bacterium
GGGCGCTAATGAAATTACTGACGGGTGTGCAGAAATAAAGCGTATTGCTTCACTTTCCTGGAATCCTGATCTGGTTTGGTCTTCCGATTTTACAGATGCAGCGTATGTAATTTATTGGCCAAAGGTGCGTTGGAATATCACGCGCTGCTTGAAGTTGCTGCAAGAGTTTAATCGTAAGATGTCGGCTCTGCGAAGGTTGTATTGCATCGCAGATGATCGGATGTTAGGTCGAGGTGATGCGAGCGACGATATTCCTAGGGAACTTGTTTCTTTTGAAGGTGCATATATAAAAGCATGTGCATTATTTAATGAATACATGGTGCATGCATCTTTGCTAGGTTTTGGCACGAGTGGGGATTGTTCTTATGGCGTAAAAGGCAAGATGGAACAAGTATTGCCAAATTTTAAGCTGGCTTCGTGCCAGCGGTGCGCTGCAAGTAACACCGATGTGCAAAGCCTCACGTGTGAAAGTTGTGATCGTAGCATGATAGAAATTCCTTCTGAGGTTGCAGATTTGGTGGAGTTTGGTCGTGATATGTGTGTTCTTGAGTTTAAGCTGTGCCTTCTTAAGCGAGCGCTCAAAGCATTAAAGATTCAAATGAGTAATGCCAGCTATTTGTGATTACGGGATTTTTCCAAGCACGGCTTTTGTAATGACGTTAAATGATTCTTGGTCGATTTCAAAAAAACCAAATCTAAAGATGTAGCCCGATCTTGCATAATTCCAATAGCTGTAAAAAATGATGTTTTTGAATTAGGTTTGCGCAAATATTAAATTATCCATATGCAAAAATAGATGGAATTCGAAATTATGTAGGTCCTACTGGACCTATAGGCATTGAAGGTGTAACAGGGCCTACTGGTACGACTGGTCCAATAGGTCAACCTGGAACCGCTGCAAATACAGGTGCAACTGGTAGTACTGGTTGTACTGGACCTCTTGGAACAGGAACAACTGGTCCTACTGGTCCTACAGGTGCTACAGGTCCTACTGGAGATCAAGGTGCTACAGGTGCTACAGGTCCTACTGGACAAACTGGAATCGCAGGATCAACTGGACCAACTGGTTTTGTAGGTAAAACTGGACCAACCGGACCAACCGGACCAACTGGTAGAACGGGTCCTACAGGATCAACTGGTACAACCGGTACAACAGGTACTACTGGTGAAACAGGATCAACTGGTGCAACTGGGATTCAAGGTAAAACGGGACCTACTGGTCCTATAGGGACTGGAAATACAGGTCCTACAGGAGAAACGGGCGCTGAAGGTAAAACGGGACCTACCGGTCCTATAGGAACTGGTCCTACAGGTCCTACAGGTCCTACTGGATCAACCGGTCCTACAGGTGCAACAGGTCCTACAGGTCCTACGGGTATAACTGGACCCACAGGATCGACTGGCACTACCGGTTCTACTGGAAGAACGGGTCCTACTGGTCCTACTGGTCCTACCGGTCCAACAGGTCCTACCGGTGCTACTGGTCCTACTGGAAGAACGGGTACTACAGGTCCTACTGGTCCTACTGGTCCTACTGGTCCTACTGGTCCTACTGGTCTTACTGGTCCTACTGGTCCTACTGGTCCTACTGGTCCTACTGGTCCTACTGGTCCTACTGGTCCTACCGGTCCTACTGGTATAACTGGTCCCACCGGTCCTACTGGTCCTACCGGTCCTACCGGTCCTACTGGTATTACTGGTCCTACCGGTCCTACCGGTATAACCGGTCCTACCGGTATAACCGGAAGAACTGGTCCTACTGGATGCACAGGAATGACAGGTCCAGCTGGAATTGATGGTTTGACTGGTTATACTGGAAGAACTGGAACTACTGGTCCTACTGGACCTACAGGTCCTCTAGGAACCGGTCGAACAGGACCTACGGGTTCTACAGGTCTTACTGGTCCTACAGGTCCTCTAGGAACCGGAAAAACAGGACCTACCGGCCCTACTGGTCTTACTGGTCCTACAGGACCTACTGGTCCTACAGGTCCTACCGGTCCTACTGGTCCTACCGGTCCTACCGGTGTTACTGGTATTACTGGACCCACAGGAATTACTGGACCTACTGGTCCCACAGGATTGACTGGTCCTACTGGTCCTACAGGACCTACTGGTCCTACAGGTCCTACCGGTCCAACAGGTCCTACTGGTATAACAGGCCCTACAGGATCGACTGGCCCTACTGGTCCTACCGGTCCTACTGGTCCTACTGGTCCTACCGGTCTTACCGGTCGAACAGGACCTACTGGTCCCACAGGCGCAACTGGTCCTACTGGTATTACTGGACCTACAGGATTGACTGGACGTACGGGTCCTACTGGTCCTACCGGTCTTACAGGTCCTACCGGTCTTACAGGTCCTACTGGTCCTACCGGTAGTACAGGTCCTACTGGTCCTACCGGTATTACTGGACCCACAGGATTGACTGGTCCTACCGGTCCTACGGGATCAACTGGTCCTACCGGTCCTACCGGTCCTACTGGTATAACTGGTACCACAGGAATTACTGGACCTACTGGACCTACTGGACCTACTGGACCAACAGGATTGACTGGTCCTACTGGTACAACAGGAATTACTGGTCCTACTGGCCGTACTGGTCCTACTGGTACAACAGGATTGACTGGTCCTACTGGTACAACAGGAATTACTGGTCCTACTGGCCGTACTGGTCCTACTGGTACAACAGGAATTACTGGTCCTACCGGTGTTACTGGTATTACTGGACCAACAGGATCGACTGGCCCTACCGGTCCTACCGGTGTTACTGGTATTACTGGACCTACTGGACCTACTGGTCCTACTGGACCTACTGGTCCTACTGGACCAACAGGATCGACTGGTCCTACAGGATCGACTGGTCCTACTGGTCCTACCGGATCGACTGGTCCTACCGGTGTTACTGGTATTGGACCTACTGGTCCTACTGGACCAACAGGATTGACTGGTCCTACTGGTACAACAGGAATTACTGGTCCTACTGGCCGTACTGGACCTACTGGACCAACAGGATTGACTGGTCCTACTGGTACAACAGGAATTACTGGACCTACTGGTCCCACAGGATTGACTGGTCCTACTGGACCAACAGGATCGACTGGTCCTACAGGATCGACTGGTCCTACTGGTCCTACCGGATCGACTGGTCCTACCGGTGTTACTGGTATTACTGGACCTACTGGACCTACTGGTCCTACTGGTCCCACAGGATTGACTGGTCCTACTGGTACAACAGGAATTACTGGTCCTACTGGCCGTACTGGTCCTACTGGTCCTACCGGTCCTACTGGTGTCACAGGAATTACTGGACCCACAGGAATTACTGGACCCACAGGAATTACTGGACCCACAGGATTGACTGGTCCTACTGGTACAACAGGTCCTACCGGATTGACTGGCCCTACCGGTCCTACTGGTGTCACAGGAATTACTGGACCCACAGGATTGACTGGTCCTACTGGTCCTACTGGTCCTAGTGGTACAACAGGTCCTACTGGTGCCACAGGAATTACTGGACCTACTGGACCCACAGGATTGACTGGACCTACAGGTCCTACTGGTATAACTGGTACAACAGGTACAACTGGTCCTACCGGTCCTATTGGAACAGGTCCCACAGGTCCCACTGGTATAACTGGTACTACAGGATCGACTGGACCTACTGGTCATACTGGTCCTACTGGTATTACTGGTATAACTGGCCCTACTGGCCATACTGGTCCTACAGGACCTCTAGGAACCGGTCAAACAGGACCTACAGGTACTAGCGGATCCACTGGTCCTACAGGTTCTACAGGTACTACCGGTCTTACTGGACCCACTGGTTCTACAGGTACTACCGGTCGTACTGGACCTACAGGTTCTACAGGTACTACCGGTCTTACTGGACCCAC
>RFQL01000138.1 GCA_009924985.1 Burkholderiaceae bacterium
AGGCAAGCTGACGGGCTCTTTGCCGTATTGGGTAATCTCGGTACTTTGGCAAGTCGGACAGATCCGCTCCTCCTTAGCCACATTAACGCTAATTAACCCGCAGGTCTTGCAATGAAAGGGAAAGGCCGAGTTCTCACGATGGTCAACCATACCACCACCGATCTTCACGGAAGTCCAAAAGCCACATTCACAGCGCGCATCGCGAATATTACCCATGAGGATTTTCCTTTTCTAAGGTGCCTTGTACAAAGCGGACTAAAAATTCTTCGGTTTGTTTGGGGCTAGCGCCTGAGCGCAAAGCCTTGCGCTCTAAAACTGCGAGAGCGAAGTATTGATTTTTCATGAGGTTCTCCTTACATGCAGGATATAACTGTGCCGCACACCGTACAAACGGTTACCTTGCCATCCACAATCAGCGTTTGTGTAGTGCAAGCTACCACAGCCTGACTCAATAAGAAGCCACTTAGCAAAGCTAAGCCCAAACTAAAACCAATGAGATGTTTACGCATACATCCTCCTAGTAATTAGTTACAGAATAGGATGGAACTAGCTCATACAGTGAGCCCTTAGTGCACGAGAATAAAAACAACACCCAATCAGGAGCGCTATGCTGCTAAGCATCATCTTTACTACCTTAATCATGCCAGTTCAGGTCCACCCCTTGAACCTAATGCAGTGGCAGCCTCCTCAGGCACCAATGGTGGCAGCCGCCATCGCAACTGCGCGCATCATCGGTTTACCTAGAATACGCCCACCCACCCAAGTGGTCTATGTCCATGAGCTACACGCCGGCCCTCTAGGTCGAGTGCATCCCCGCAAGGCCTTCATTCGGGAGTTTGTGAAGTAACTTTATAAAAAACTTAGTCTCTAAAGAACGACAGGGCTTCAGCAATTAATCCTTCCGGAATCTCCTCCGGAATGTAATGACCACTTTGGAGCGTTTGACCCGATACATCCGTGCCTAACTTTTGCCAATCCTCGAGTGGTTTAAAGCAGGCATTGACCTGACCAAACTCACCCCATAAGACTCGCATTGGCATCTCTAAACGCTGACCGCTGGCAAGTGTCTTGCGATCGTGGATCAAATCAATACTAGCTGCCGCACGGTAATCCTCGCACATGGCGTGCAAACAAGCAGGGTCTCTCATCGCCAAAACATACTCCTGCCAACACCCTGGCGCAAAGATACTCAGACCCGCATGGCGGCCACCCATAAATTGCTGCATGAAGAACTCGGTATTGGCACCAATCATCGTCTCTGGAATCGGTGCTTTTTGGATTAAGAAGAACCAATGCCAATAACTACTCGCAAATTGCATCGTGGTTTGTTCATACATCGCTAGCGTGGGGGAGATGTCTAAGACCATCAGCTTATTTACCTGCTTGCCATAATCAAGTGCCAAGCGATGTGCTACTCGGCCACCCCGATCATGTCCTAAGACTCCGTAATGAGAGAACCCAAAAGCATTCATCAGTTGTGCCTGGTCACTCGCCATCGCTCGTTTGGAATAGGTCGAGTGATCAGCTAAACCCTGTGGTTTAGAGGAAGCACCATAGCCGCGTAAATCGCTCGCAATCACCGTGAAATGCTTTGCCAGAGCAGGGGCCACCCGATGCCAAATCATCTTGGTTTGAGGAAAGCCATGCAGTAACAGAAGAGGAGGGCCAGAACCGCCCATTTGATACGAAATGAGGATCTCTCCATCGCTCGCATGCTGAGTAGAAATTAACCCAGCCTGAAAGCCATCGATCGTGAGGGGTAAGCGTTCGGACATGCCATCACCTTTCAGAATCACATCACTTCAGAATACAGGAAGTACTCTACATCTTATTTGTGGGTGTAATCATGCCTTTATGTTCGCAAGGTCGTGATTATTCGGGTAAGCCCTTACTAGGAATTACAGTTGATCTTTGGTTTACTGAATTTATAAGAATACGAGGAGTGCACATGTCGAATGATAAAACGCTTACAAAGCGTCGTGGTTTTCTTAAAGCATCTTTAGCAGTTGGTACCGGTGTTAGTGGTGCGCTGACCAGTAACAGCGCAAGCGCTCAGTCCAATACGTTTTTAGAAATTGATCCCTGGACAAAGACCCAGGGAGCCACCTTTGTAAATCCACCTTATGGCTTACCGTCTAAATATGAAAAAGAAGTAGTACGACGCTTACCAAATCCAGCACCAATTTTTTTAACTGCTTCACGCACTCCGATTCAAAATTTACACGGCATCATTACACCAAATGGGTTGCACTTTGAACGTCATCACGCCGGTGTGCCAGATATAAATCCGGATCAACACCGCTTGGTAGTTCATGGTCTTGTCGATCGTCCCATGATTTTTTCCATGGAAAATATCATGCGCTTTCCTTCTGAATCGAAAATTTATTTTATGGAATGCTCTGGCAATAGTGCGGCCGAGCTTAAACGATCTGCCAACAATACTGCCCAACAAATACACGGACTAATCTCGTGTTGTGAGTGGACCGGTGTACGAGTTTCTACTCTCTTGCAGGAGTGTGGGATCAAACCCCAAGCAACCTGGGTTTTGGCTGAAGGTGCTGATGGCGCAGCCATGACACGCAGTATCCCACTGAGTAAAATGCTCGATGACGCGATCCTTGCCTATGCTCAAAATGGAGAAATGTTGCGTGCAGAGCAAGGCTATCCATTACGACTCTTTTTACCAAGCTACGAAGGTAATATGAGCATTAAATGGTTGCGTCGACTAAAGCTAGGAACAGAGCCATGGCAAACCCGAGAAGAAACCTCAGCCTATACCGATTTACGTGAAAACGGCAAAGCTTTGCAATTTACATTCAAGATGGAAGTGAAATCAGTGATTACCCAGCCCTCCGGAATGATGAAACTAAAGTCCAAGGGTTTTTACGAGATCTCAGGTATCGCCTGGTCAGGTAATGGAAAGATCCGGCGCGTAGAGGTTTCTACGGATGCTGGTAAGACCTGGCAAGAGGCGATGTTGCAAGAACCCGTAATGGATAAATCACTAGTACGTTTCCGTTACCCCTGGGTCTGGGATGGAGCTCCCGCTGTACTAATGAGCCGCGCTGTGGATACCAGTGGCGACGTACAGCCGACCATGGAAGCACTCATAAAAACCAAGAGTGCCAATACTTTTTATCACAATAATGCAATACAACCGTGGCAGGTCGCTGCCAATGGCGAGGTGACCAATGGACGCTAAATACTATTACCGATCAAGTGGACTGTTTGCAATCATTGGGTTACTGGTAGCTTGCAGTAATACTCCGCATGTGACGGGGAAGGTTGGTCTTGGAACCCCAATCAGTGAGGGGCAAATCCAAAAATGGAATATTGATGTCGGGCCTAGTGGCGCTGGATTACCAGTAGGCTCTGGTAGCGTTGCAGCCGGTGAAATCCTTTTTCAGCAAGTATGTGCGAACTGCCATGGTGATAAGGGCCAAGGCGTACTCTCCAATCGCTTAGTAGGCGGTGGTGGATTAAATACCGGTAGCCCAGTGAAAACAGTAGGTAGTTATTGGCCTTACGCCACCACGATCTTTGACTATATTAAGCGCGCTATGCCACATCATTCTCCCCAGTCGTTATCAGACGATCAAGTTTATGCAAGTACAGCTTATATTTTGTATATGAACAAGATCATTGATAAAAACGCTGTGATGGACGCCAAGACCTTGCCGTTAGTAAAAATGCCAAATCGAGATGGTTTTATCCCGATAATGCGTTAGCTTCTTACATTACAATTTATTTAATGAGTGACCTAGAGATACTTGGAAAACCCAAATACCGTTCTCGTAAACGCCAGGACGAAGAAGAAGCTTCGCAAACCAATCCCGAGCT
>RFQL01000139.1 GCA_009924985.1 Burkholderiaceae bacterium
TTCCTTGGATCCAAGGAAGGGGTTTTTTTGATTAGTTTCTTGAAGTAAACACTCTAGCTGATGGGTAGTACAACATACCCCTGACCCTTGTAAGTAAATTACAACTAGTCTTTAATGCCTTACCCACTCAGGCCCATAGAGGGCCATCTCAGAATGGCGGTGATAAGATAGACGTTGGCTTTAATCACGGTACAAAACGATCGTCTAATGAATATCAGTTTGGTCAACTCTACGCAGTTCTTAGTGCGCTTACTACTACTTTTCGTAGTCGGAAATGTTTGGGCACAAACGAATTTAGCTAAATGCAAAAGTAGTGATTTTCCCAAGTGGGATAATTGCTTTGGGACTGTTACCTTTGCTAGTGGCACCAAATATAGCGGGCCCTTTAAGGATAGTAAGCGCCATGGACAGGGAAGTGAAATCTTTGTGAATGGCGATAAATATACGGGTGAATTTAAAAATGATGCTTATCACGGACAAGGAATTTATACCTTCGCCGATGGTGAAAATTATGCGGGGGAATGGCAAGATGACATGCGTCACGGGTATGGTACCTACACCTCTGCGGATGGTTCAAAATATATCGGTGAGTGGAAGAATGATAAGCGTCATGGGCAAGGAACCTTGACCCTTCCAAAGGGTGAGAAATATATTGGTGAGTTTAGGAACGATCAACGTGATGGACAAGGGTCGCTCACTTGCCCTAATGGAGAAAAATATGCTGGTGAGTTTAAGAACAACAAGCGTCACGGACAAGGGGCGTTGAGCTTCCCTAATGGTCGAACGTATATAGGTATGTTTAAGGATGACAAACCCGATCACCGGGGAGTCCCCACCTTTCTGGATGGAGAAAAAATATGTTGGTAGTCAACAAATTTCTTCCCATAAAACTGGCCAGAAAATTTATCATGAGCGAAGACCAAGTGAGTCATCCGCCTTTGGTTTAAACAAAGCAGTGTCTTTAGTGGCCCTCTTAATAACGCTAACAAATAACTCCAACAACGCATCCTTGCCAACTCTTAAGAGTCTGGCGAATTGGGAGAAAATGCCAGAGTAATAAAAGCGTAAGGGTGTAAAATTTATCCGTTAATCCAACTTTTAATCCAACTGCTTAAAACAAAATCTAAAAAATTTAGTCAACACCATGAATACAAAAACTAATCCATACGACCTGATTCCGTACCAAGGACATCCTTATCCGACAACCCATCCAGGGCACATGGCTGCTATAGCCACACTTTTTGGCTTGAGCCCCGCAGCGGTAGAGCAATGCCGAGTTTTAGAAATAGGCTGTGCCGGTGGTGAAAATTTGTTTCCGCTCGCCACCACTTGCCCAAACGCTCAGTTTGTTGGGCTAGATTATTCGCAAGTCCAAATAACTGCTGCACAAGCAACTCAGAGAGAGCTGAAACTCAATAATATTGAATTTCAATGCGCGAACCTCTGCGATGTCGATCCTGCAAAATTAGGACAATTTGACTACATCATTGCACACGGAATTTACTCTTGGCTTCCCTCCGAAGCTCAACCAGCATTGCTGAAACTTTGTAAAGAATGCCTCTCAGAAAATGGAGTAACGTTTATAAGTTATAACACCCTGCCAGGCTGGCATACGCGTTCTATGTTGCGTGATTTTATGCTTTATCATGCTTCCTCTTTTGGGGAAAGCTCGCCGGACGTGAGCCAAGCTAAGGCCTTGTTGGAATTTATGAGTACTGATTTGAAGACTCAAAATACACCCTATAGTCAGTATTTGCGAACAGAAATTGAGCGATTTACTAACGAAACTGACGACTCTTATTTGGCGCACGAGTATTTAGAGGCACATAATGATCCCCTATATTTTGGAGAGTTTGTAGCGCGGGCAAGGGCCACAGGGCTTGATTATTTAGGCGAGTCTGAGCTTTTTAGTATGCTCGGTATCGGGATTTCAGATGAAGCAAAATCTAGGTTATCCATTGATATTAAGGACATTGTGCGCCTAGAGCAGTACTTTGATTTCATGAGCAATCGCGGTTTTAGAATGACTTTATTGGTTCATCAAAACACCGCGATTAGTCGGCAAATTACCAGTGAACGAATTTTCCCCCTGTGGGTTTCTGCCTTGACTAACACGGGTTTTCAGGGTGGGGAAAGCACAAAAGCATTATCGTCAAATTCAAATCAAAAATATCAACCTGTTGCCAACGGCGCATTCTTAAATACAACTTCCCCAATTGTCAAAGCTACTCTTTTGTTGCTAGAGGAGGCTTACCCTGCAAACATTTACTTTGAAAAATTGCTGTTGAGTGCTCGCGAGAGACTATCCAAAGTGCATTTAGATTCTGTAACCCTCGATCAGGATCGCATCGCCTTAGCAAATGCGTTAATAGCAGCCTACAGCGTAAATATCATTGAACTTAGGACAGCAAGTACAAAAATTGTGCCACTCAAAGGCTTGCATACAAGAACCCAAAATCTCTCTGTGAATAAACAAGTTCGTTTACAGGCCAGTAAAGGCCACTTAATTACCAATTTAAAACACCGCCATATTAAAATTGACGAGCCAATGAGAGAGATCCTTTTGTTGCTCGATGGCACAAGAGACCGCACTATGTTGCTAGATGCTCTTTATGAGCTTGTTGACAGTGGGGTATTGACGATTCGCGATGACAAAGGAAAACCGCAAAAAATTAAGCGGACTTCTCCTGAGTTAGATGGGGCGCTGACAACAATCTTGGATACCCTTGCTGCATGGGCAATGTTAGAGTAACAGCCTAGAATCTTATTGCTTTTAAGTTCTCATCGTTAACTTGAGGTGGGGTTTTTTTGGTTAATCCCTCTAAGTAAGCTTCACGGTTTTGGTTGGTGCGCGCATCCCTTAAATTTTTTGCAATTGCGTCACTAACCTCATTTAAAGGCCGTGTGAACTCTGGCTTACGGTCAACGACTTTCACAATTTGGTAGCCAAATGGCGACCTAATAGGCTTACTGAAAGCATTGCCTTTAAGGCCGGCAACAGCAGTACGAAATTGAGCAGTTAGCAAGTTTTCATTGAGCCAGTCTAATTCACCGCGATTGTCTTTACTAGACTCATCTTGTGAATATTGCTTGGCAAGCTCTCCAAAATTTGCACCCCCGTCCAGTTTTGTGCTAATTTCTTGAGCGGTGGCAAGGGCGCGTTTAACCTCACCGGCATTAGCATTTTCAGGTAGGCGAATTAAAATTTGGGCTAAGCGAATTTGTGCTGGAACTTGAAATTGAGCAAGGTTAGCGTTATAGACAGTTCTAATTTCAGCTGCGCTTGGAAAATCTGTTGGGGGTAAGGAGCGATTTGCGACGAAATTGTCAATGATCGCTTGCTCTTTAGAGCGCTCTATGGCAACTGCAACATCGGTGCGTTTATCCCAATCTACTTTTAATGCTTCGCTAATAACCATGCGCCGGACTAGTTCATTACGAATCAAGGTTTTTATGGCATCCGGTTGCTCTCCATAGGATTTTCGAGTCTCAGGAGTTTGGGCGGCTAATAAAGAATTAATTTGCGATGCAGTTATCTGAACGCTACCCATCTGACCGACTACGGGGCCAGAGAACAACGATTGCGCAAAAACATCCTTTGGGCTCGAAACAAAAGTAATGAAAACAAATAAAATTGACGCATTAGTAATAAGACGTACTAATTTACAAGGTGAATGGCGAATCATTTAAATGAATCCTTAATTATATACAGTGAAAAAACCATTTTAAACCAAGTATCTCAGCTGTAAGAAAAAAAAAGGGGGACAGTAAATAAGAACTAAATTATTAGGGTAACTACTAGATTTTTTGTAAAAAAA
>RFQL01000140.1 GCA_009924985.1 Burkholderiaceae bacterium
TGGCCAGAAGCTGAAGTGTTTGACGCTGATCGATGAGTTTACGAAGGAGAGCCTTGCGATCGATGTGGCCGGCACGATTCGAAGTACGCGGGTGGTGAAGGTTCTGAAAGAGGTCATCCAAAGACGCGGGAATCCGAAGGTCCTGCGTAGCGATAACGGCCCAGAGTTCGTAAGCACAGCGCTGCTCGCTTGGGCCACGGAGAGTGGATTGACGAACATGCTGATCGAGCCTAGCAAGCTCTGGCAGAACGGAACGAACGAGAGCTTCAACGGGAAGTTTCGCGATGAGTGCCTAGCTATGCACTGGTTCAGGTATCGGAGGCTCGCAAAGGTTCTGATTGAGCAATGGAGGAAGCACTACAATTCGGTACGACCGCACTCGAGCCTTGGTTATCAGAACCCAATCGAGTTCGCGTCAGGGTGGGGCAACGTATCAACAACCGAGGCCAGAATTTCTAGTTAAAACTGGTCCGAGAAACCCAGACAGGTCAGGCCCAACCAACTTTGGGTGTCGGACTTCACCTACGTTTCGACCTGGCAGGGCTGGGTTGACGTCGCATTTGTCGTTGATGTGTTCGCGCGCCGAATCGTCAGTTGGCAATTGAGCAGTTCGATGCGAACGGACTTTGTGCTCGATGCGCTGGAGCAGGCGCTCTATGACCGTCATACAGAGCGCGATGAGCTAACCCACCACAGCGACCGCGGATCTCAATACGTTTCGATCCGATACAGTGAACGGCTGGCCGAAGCCGGGATCGAGCCCTCAGTCGGCAGTCGCGGCGACAGTTATGACAATGCCCTGGCGGAAACCATTAATGGTCTTTACAAGACTGAACTGGTTCATCGCCGGGACCCTTGGAAGACCAAAAGATCGCTCGAACTTGCGACGCTGCGATGGGTGCACTGGTTCAACCACCAACCCCTTCTCGGACCCATCGGTCACATTCCTCCAGCAGAAGCGGAGGCAAAACATTATCTTCAACTCGCCCAACATACCCCGATCGCCGCTTGACTTAAACCAACCAGCCTCCACGAAATTCAGGCCGATTCAGCTCGATACCGTGGCCTGGACAAGAACACTCCGAGACTGCAGACGTTGTTTGCGCTGAGCAATCTCTAGATGATTCGTGAGTACCTTCTACAAAAGCAGGGAGGTAAAATCCGCCCAAAAATCGTTTTCGGCAGAAAATCAGAGAAAACCAAGCCAAATCAGATAATAATCTGTCGTAATTCACAGAGACCGATCCAAGAACCATCTTCATATTGATGTTGATACCCCAAAACATCAGTTTTTCAGACCACCCCTATCAGACAAAGGTGTCAGCGTGAGAGTGCTGCAGAGTATTTCTCGTCTCGCAAACATATCAACCACGCAAGCTTACATTGACGTCAATAGAGCAGTGAAACGGAGGGCAATAAAAGTTGATATAACTCAGAATCTCGCTGTAGTTTTAAGAACCATCCATTTTTCTTGTTGTGCCTTTGTTAAGCCTTTTGGCATGGCCAGCATCACAGCATCGGATGTTTCATAAACTGTAAATTTTTCGTAAAATACATCTTGATCAAATTCACTACCAGACGCAAATAGCACTTTATTTCTTGGTATTGCTTTAATATTTTCTCGTCCAATCATAAAGCTGTCGCCGAAAACCATCCTATCGTTGTACCCGGTATTTTTATTAAAATCAAAGTGCCGATCATCATCCCGAAGAAATATATGATGGGTGCGATTATCGTCAATGGTTGGATTAATAAGAGAGCCATCTGAAAAAAGAAGATTACTGTGGTGAGTTAATCTCATAGTTCCGATAGGAATTTCGAAAAAAATAAAGTCATTGAGTAAGTACCAGCCAGAAATTCTTTTGCCCACCCCGTTGAATTCTGAGAGTCTGCAGTTTTCGTGACACTGATTTCTGTCATTAACCGGCAATAGGTTTGGGTTGTTAGGGACAACTTGTAGCTCATATTTACTCGTCACGTCAAGAAAGCGTTTGTAGCTGGGAACTGCTAATGTTTTTTCAATCACTTGTACCCAACTGTGAAAATCATTTTCGAATCCAGCGACAAATGTACATCCAAACATAGAAATGTTTCCTCGTGGTCTAATGCTGTGAGGTTGTCGGTCGAAGTTCAAATTTAATACAATACGAAACAATTTAAATACTTGACGACTACAGCAACTTGATGTACCGTCGGCTCGTTTCAAACCCTGCTACGGAGCGAGTATGTCTTTCTTTGAAAAATATGGCAAGCCTCAGGTTTTTAAGGCATCTAAGTCCCTGACACCAAAAGAAGTGCTGCTAGCGGCTGTTGCAAAGCAGCACAGGATTTTGGCGGGCGAGACGGTGCTCAGTGCACAGAAAAAGACGCCCATTCGCAGCTGGTTCCGCTACGGTTATTTTAAACCGACGGTCGGAGTTTATGCTTTGTTCGGAGAAGCCAGCTACGCGTGTAAGCCTGGTGAAGAGTCTGCAATGTTGACTGAGTTTGAAGCAAGCGTTATGAAGGGTGGGTTTGATGAACTACTTCTGGGGATTGGAATAAAAAGAGGTAGAAGAGGAATGCATTGATTCGAATGTACTAGAAGGAGTATTATAGATAGTGTGCCTAACAAAAAAAGAGACCGTGTTCCTTCAGAATATTAAGAAAAGAATAGGCTGTGACAAAGGAGACTGTGGCACCTACTTTAATCTTGAAAGTTGTAGAATAGTTTTTTTTGGGTCTAAAGAAAGAAGGATTAAATATTCTGGGAAATGCTCACGATGTCAAAAGCACTTGGTTTTGAAAGGAACCGAGCTTGGGAGATTTACAAAAACAATGGGTACCCCAACTATTCAATTTACGAATAATACTTTAAATCTTTTTTTTGTAGAGAGTTAAAATTAAAGAAGAGCCAAAAGAATAAATTAAGAATGCTTGAAACAACCTTTCGCAACTTGGACGACGCACTACGTACAGACGCATGCTGTAGTAGTGAGTTGTACTACATTGAACAGACAAGTTGAGTTTCGCTCTCAAGGTGGCAAGAGGAATTTGAGGCGGCGACAGAAGAAACTATGTAAGAAGCGTTACCAAACAGACCAAATTTTTTGTGTCTTTTTACACGGCACTGCCTAACTGGTACTTACATACACACACTGGCATGACAAATGGGCACGAGTGTGCTGATTTTGGCGCGGCGTTACAGCAAATTAACGACAACACCGGCGACGAAAAAGTTGGTTGGGTAAGTGGAGTGAATGCAATGCGTCTGCGCTTAATTTTGTCGTTCGTTATTGCACTGCTGTTTGCAAGCGCAGTAAAGGCTGGCGAGTTTGAAGATGGTTTTTTCGCTTATCAGCGTTAAGACTTCGCAACGGCATTGACAAAGTTTCGTAGTGCGGCACAAAAGGGCGACCTTAGCGCCCACCTAGTGATTGCAATCATGTATTACGAAGGCAAAGGCGTAGCACAAGACTACAAGGAGGCTACACGTTGGTATAGGTTGGCAGCGCAGCAAGGTGACCCTTTTGCACAATTCAATCCTGCCTCGATGTATGCAAAAGGACAAGGTGTAGCGCAAGACGACAAGGAGGCTATACACCTGTATACGTTAGCAGCAGAACAAAATAGCAATAAAGCACAAGTTAATCTTGGCGCGATGTACTACGATGGGAACGGAGTACTGCAAGATTATGTTCGTGCATATATGTGGTTCAGCATTGCCGCCTCTGGTGAAGACAATGAAGGGGCGAAAAACAGAGACACAGCAGAAGAAAGATGACAGCACAGCAAGTTGAACAAGCGCGGCGTATGGCGAAAGAGTGTAT
>RFQL01000015.1 GCA_009924985.1 Burkholderiaceae bacterium
TAGTGAGCGCGAGGCCGAGTACAAGGCTAAGTTTGCAAACCCCTTTGTGGCAGGACGTCGCGGTTATATCGATGATATGATCATGCCGCACGAGACGCGCAAGCGCATTGCACGCTCTCTAGCAATGTTGCAAGACAAAGACTTACAAAACCCACCCCGTAAGCACGGCAATATCCCCCTCTAAATTATGAATCTTGAGAACATATGATGTTTAAGAAAATACTGATCGCCAATCGAGGCGAGATCGCGTGCCGGGTAATGCTTACAGCGAAACGGATGGGCATTCAAACCGTTGCCGTGTATTCGGAAGCAGATGCTGAAGCCCGTCATGTGCGCATTGCCGATGAAGCAGTGTGCATTGGACCGGCGCCATCGCGTGAGTCCTACTTGCAGATGGATCGCATTATTGCAGCCTGCAAAGAAATAGGTGCACAAGCCGTTCATCCAGGCTATGGATTCTTATCCGAGAACGAAGAGTTTGCTAGACGCGTTGAACAAGAAGGCATTATCTTCATTGGCCCCAAGCATCAATCGATTGCTGCCATGGGAGACAAGATTGCCTCCAAGAAACTGGCCCTAGAGGCTAAGGTCAATACCATCCCAGGTCACAACGCAGCGATTGACCAACCTGAGGATGCGGTGAAGATTGCCAAAGTGATTGGGTATCCAGTCATGATTAAGGCATCTGCTGGTGGTGGAGGCAAGGGCTTGCGCGTTGCCTATAACGATCAAGAAACCGCCGAAGGATTTGTGGCCTGTAAGAACGAAGCGCGCAATAGCTTTGGTGACGATCGTGTCTTCATTGAAAAATTTGTGGAAGAGCCGCGGCATATTGAGATACAGGTGCTCGGGGATGCACATGGTAATACCGTGTATCTGTGGGAACGCGAGTGCTCGATTCAGCGTCGTCATCAAAAGGTAATCGAAGAAGCGCCATCCCCATTTTTGGATGATGTGACCCGCAAAGCAATGGGAGAGCAGGCGGTTGCACTGGCGAAGGCTGTGCACTATCAATCGGCAGGTACCGTTGAGTTTGTGGTGGGCAAAGATAAATCCTTTTACTTCCTCGAGATGAACACACGACTCCAGGTCGAGCACCCTGTTACGGAATGCATCACTGGCTTAGACCTCGTTGAGCAAATGATTCGGGTGGCTGCGGGTGAGAAATTAGCCTTTGGTCAAGGTGAGATTGCACGCAAGGGTTGGGCTATGGAGTGCCGGATTAATGCCGAAGACCCATTGCGTAATTTCTTGCCATCCACAGGTCGTTTAGTAAAGTATCAACCTCCCGCACCACAGAATGGTGTACGTGTCGACACGGGAGTGTATGAGGGCGGTGAGATTCCGATGTATTACGACTCGATGATTGCAAAATTAATCACGCATGGGGCTAATCGCGAAGAAGCAATGAGCAAAATGCGTAGTGCTCTGAATGAGTTTGTCATACGAGGCATTCATTCGAATGTTCAGTTTCAAGCGGCACTCTTACAACACCCTCGATTTATATCGGGCAACTTTAATACAGGGTTTATTGCCGAAGAGTTCCCTAAAGGCTTTCAAGCAGACTCTGTGATTCCTGCTGATGCCAATCGTTTGCCTGCTTTAGCAACCTTCGTGCATCGCCGTTATCTCGAAAGAGCAAAACTACTCGAAGGACAACTCCTTGGCCATGAAATGAAACTCACCCAAGAGTTTGTGGTGATGGCTGGCGAGAACTCCTACAACACCAAGATCGAGCATCAAGATCAGGGCTATCAAATTTCTGTGAAGGCCAATCAAGGCAAACGCACCATGCAAGAATATTTCTTGGAGAGTGATTGGGTACCAGGATCGATTCGCTTGCCCTATCAAATCCAGGGTGGACCAGTACTCTGCGCCCAAATCGAGCGCCCAGGTTTGGGTTATCAAATCATGCAAGATGGTGTTGGTTTCTCTTGCATTGTCTTAAGTCCCTTTGGCGCCGAGATGCAAGCCCGTATGCTATATAAGGCACCACCGGATACCTCTAAATTATTACTGTCACCCATGCCAGGCCTCCTAAGTAAATTGCATGTTGCCAAAGGCGATAAGGTAAGCGCAGGACAAAAGCTTGCTGTGATCGAGGCCATGAAAATGGAGAACACTTTATCGGCTCTACAAGACGGTATTGTGGAGGAGATCTGTGTATCCGAAGGATCGAGTCTTGCGGTCGATCAAATCATTATGCAATTTGCAAACTAAACACCATGACACGCCCATTCAAAATACTTGGAGTCCAGCAAATCGCTATTGGCGGTACCAACAAACAGAAACTCAAAACATTGTGGGTCGATTTATTGGGATTTCAGTACAAAGATACCTTCGTCTCAGAGCGCGAGAACGTCGATGAAGATATTTGTGCGATTGGGAAGGGCGCTCATGAGATTGAGGTCGACCTAATGCAACCTCTCAATATCGACAAAAAGCCAGCTGTGCATCAAACCCCGCTCAATCATATCGGTCTTTGGGTTGATGATCTACCTAAGGCCGTGACCTGGCTAACAGAGCAAGGCTTACGTTTTGCCCCAGGCGGTATCCGTCCCGGAGCCGGTGGACACGACATCATTTTTGTGCATCCAAAAGGTAATGAAGAGTTTCCATTTGGGGGTGAAGGAGTGCTTATTGAGCTTGTTCAAGCGCCACCAGAGATTCTCGCTGCTTTGTCCTAGCAATTATTGGGTGCAGTGCAACATTTCGGGCATAATGGGGATTAATTCGTCATTTATTCCTCAGATACCCATAGGAGAATTCATGTCTGGCGCCCCAACCATCGAGTCCAACGGCATTGAGCTAAAAGCAAAGCTAAATCCGGACTTCGCAGCCGTTGTTTCCCCCGAAGCACTGGAGCTTGTTGCAAAACTCCATCGTGCCTTTGAGCCTCGTCGCCAGGAGCTCCTCAAAAAACGCAAAGAGTTAGCCAAAAAACTGGATGCCGGCCAGAAACTTGATTTCTTGCCCGAGACCCAAGCGATTCGTGATGGAGATTGGAAGATTTCCCCTGTACCCAAAGCACTGGAGACTCGCCGTGTTGAGTTAACTGGTCCGGTGGATGCCAAGATGGTAATTAATGCCCTGAACTCAGGTGCTGATTCTTATATGGCTGACTTTGAAGACTCAAACAGTCCGTATTGGGAAAATATTATTCAAGGTCAAGTGAACCTGAAGAAAGCGATTCGTCGGGATATTGAACTCAATCTTTTTGGTAAAGAATACAAACTGAATGAGAAAACCGCTACGTTAATTGTTCGCCCTCGTGGTTGGCATCTGGATGAGAAGCATGTGTTGGTCGACGACCAGCGTGTCTCGGGCGGTATCTTTGATTTCGCCATCTTTACCTTCAATAACGGTAAATACCTGGAGACCCGCGGCTTGGGCCCATTTTTCTACTTACCTAAGATTGAGAGTCATCTTGAGGCGCGTTTGTGGAATGAGATCTTCACCATGACCGAGCAAGAACTTGGCATTAAGCATGGCTCGATTAAGGCAACCGTTTTAGTGGAGACCATTAACGCCACCTTTGAGATGGATGAGATTTTGTATGAGTTACGCGATCACAGTGCGGGCCTGAATGCTGGGCGCTGGGATTACATCTTCTCAGCGATTAAAAAGTTCAAGCTCGATAAAAATTTCTGCTTAGCCGATCGCGTGAAGGTCACCATGACCTCACCCTTTATGCGTTCCTATGCCTTGTTCTTATTAAAAACTTGCCATAAGCGTGGCGCGCCAGCGATGGGCGGTATGAGTGCCTTCATTCCGATCAAGAGCGATCCTGAGAAAAACGCAAGTGCTCTTGCCGCAGTCTCTATCGATAAACGGCGTGAGGCAACGGATGGCTATGACGGCAGTTGGGTTGCTCACCCAGGTCTGGTTGAGCTTTGCATGAATGAGTTCAAAGCTGTGCTTGGTGATAAGCCAAACCAATTTGATCGCCAACGCGATGATATTCAGGTAACGGCTGCTGACATCCTCAATTTTGCACCCGAGGGTCCCATTACAGAAGCCGGCTTGCGGTACAACATTAATGTGGGCATCCATTACATGGGCGCTTGGTTGGCCGGTAATGGTTGCGTACCGATTCATAATCTGATGGAAGATGCAGCCACTGCAGAGATTAGTCGCTCGCAAGTTTGGCAGTGGATTCGTTCTCCAAAAGGAGTCTTGGAGGATGGACGCAAGATTTCTATTGAACTCGTTCGTCAGATTATTGGTGAAGAGCTCTCCAAGGTGAAGGACTCTGGTGCGGTTGGTCAATTTGATCGCGCTGCGAAGATCTTTGATGATCTGGTCGCCAATGATCAATTTGTGGAGTTCTTGACCCTGCCACTGTATGAAGAGTTCTAACAACTAGAGCATCATGTTCTAGTTCTGCTCGCATGCGCATACTGGCCATCGACACTTCGACCTCGTGGTGTTCGGTGGCTTTGTCGTTTGATGGGCAGATCAAGCATCGCCATGAACTTCTTGGCGCAAGAGCAAGTCAACACCTTTTACCCTGGATTGATGAACTACTTGATTCAGTTGGCGCTCAACACCACGATCTTGATGCCATTGCAGTGGGTATTGGCCCTGGCGCATTTACAGGAGTGCGATTATCAGTCGCCATTGCTCAGGGTTTAGCAGTAGGCGCTAATCGACCAGTAATACCGGTTGCTAGCCTCGATGCCATGGCCATGCAAGTGGTCCAGAGCCAAGCATTTCAAGCAAGCACTCCAGCGGCCGATACTCAGTTCTTAATTGCCTTGGATGCCCGTATGGGAGAGGTGTATTGGGCACGCTATCAAGTTAATCCCATGTTTAATCAGTCGCCCAAGCGTATTGGAGACATTACCTTAAGCAGACCCAAGAGTATTAACGTTGATGGTTTAGCATACGCGGCTGGGAATGCATTCCAGGAGTATCCTAAGATCCTAGAGTCCTCCTATTTAAAGGATCGTATGGATGCTCAATTAGTACCCAATGCCCTCGGGATCTTGCAGTGGGCTGAACCCTTACTGAACACCCAACAGATGATTGCAGTCGAGCAATTAGAGCCTTTGTATATTCGGAACAAAGTAGCCCTGACTACTCAAGAACGTCATGCCGCTACACACAGTACCCCAACCGGTCATTCTGTTGGCTGAGTTAGTGCTGGAGCTAATGAGCGAAGCGGACCTGGATGAGGTTATGCTCATGGAGTATGCATCGCATGCTCATCCTTGGAGTAGAGGTAATTTCTTAGACTCGATTGCCGCAGGGAACTGGGCCTATTGCATGCGCGAGGCCAATGAAGAGCCAAAGACAATTTGGGCCTATTGCATCCTTCTTCCTGCACCCGATGATTTACACCTACTCAACATTACGGTTAATCCAAGTATGCGGCGCCAAGGACTAGCGCTGCGTTTGATGCAAGCGATTGAGTCAATCGCCAGTAATTTACAAATCCCACGCATTCTCTTGGAGGTGCGCCCCAGCAATCTTGCGGCAAACGCTCTCTATACCAAGATGGGCTTTACCGAACTATCGATCCGTAAAGCCTACTATCCCTTAGAATCCTCCACGGGTCAGCGTGAGGATGCGCTGGTAATGAGCAAAACACTGAAGCAGCACGCCAATCTCCATGAGCAATGAACAAGCCTCAATCTATCTAAAAGAAATGGGTATTAGCCAATGGTCCTTGCGCGAGACAGGCCCTAGTTTTACTCCACAAGCGCCACTGGACGCCTCCGAAAGCCAAGTCCCGGACACTCAAACTCCAGCCCAAGCCAAGACTAATTTGGCACCCAAAGTATATTGGCTCTTTTACGGCAAAGCGCCTTCTGGTGATACAGAGCTGCTGTTTCAGAACATCATTCGTGCGCTTGGTCTAGTGCAGGGCGAGTGGGAGTGGCGTGAGCCCAGTAATACCAAAGCACCCGATACACCATTACCCTGTATTGCGTTTGCCTTCGGGGCTGATGCTGCACAATTACTCAGTGGTGAGCGTGAGCCTCTTGAGAACTTGCGGGATGTTGTTCTAGAACTAAGCGGACAGGACATCCCTTTGGTTGCTAGCTTTGATCTTGGCCATTTATTGCAAAAGCCCAGCGATAAAGCCTTAGCTTGGCAAGATCTTTTATTAGCACGCTCCGTACTGCAGTCAATCTAAGTTTAGTGCTTGGCCTCACCAATTAAATGGAGTGAGTCATATTCTGCTTGATTGGCTTGGTGTTTCTTAATCACGAGCCACATGGTGACCGCAACCGTGAGACCAAAGCCCGTAATCACAATCGGTACTGGCACATCAAGCCAAATCAGTAAGGCATAAAGCATCAACATCATCAGAACGGAGAGATTCTCGTTAAAGTTCTGGACCGCAATGGAGTGACCCGCTGACAATAAAACGTGACCACGATGTTGTAAGAGGGCGTTCATGGGCACCACAAAATATCCCGCAAGCCAACCCACCGTAATTAGCAATACATAGGCTGGCAGGAGATTGAAGTTCACTACAAAGCCGCCGACCGTGAACAAGGCAAAGGAGGGAAGATATTCAATATGGTAGATGGCCATGACACAAACCAATAAACCCATGACCACCCCATAAGGTAAAACTTTCAGGGCGGACTTCAATGGAATCCGCGAAGCAGCCCAAACTGCACCCCCTGCAACACCAATCGCCGAAACCGCTTGCAAGATGGCACCTTGTGAAAGGTTCATGTTGAGAGCGGTCTCTGCCCACTTAAGCACAATGAACTGCAGCGTTGCACCAGCGCCCCAGAACAAGGTGGTGACCGCTAAGGAGATCTGTCCTAAGCGATCACGCCAGAGGATATGGAAACCCACAAAAAAATCTTTTGTTAACTGCACGGGATTAATCTTTTGTTCTGGATAGCGCGCGCCTGTATCGGGGATACGGAGATTAAAGAGTGCCGCAACCAGATAGATGAACATAATGATTGAGATGGCGGACTCCGCAGGACTATCCACTCCAGTGGTGACCACAGGTAAATCGAAGCTCATCAAACTATTGGAGACTGTGGTGCTAATCAAGACCCCACCCAAAACTGTGCCCGCAATAATCGATCCTACGGTTAATCCTTCGATCCAACCATTGGCTGCGACCAATTTCTCGGGGGGCAGGAGTTCAGTCAAAATTCCATATTTTGCCGGTGAGTAAGCCGCAGCCCCTAAACCAACGATGGCGTAGGACAGCAAGGGGTGTGCCCCAAATAACATAGCAGCACATCCGATAATCTTGATGGTATTGGTGACAAACATCACTTGACCCTTGGGGCGAGAGTCAGCGAAGGCAGCCACAAAAGCGGCTAAGAGAACATACGATAAAACGAAGAACAGTTTAAGCAGTGGGGTCATCCACGCAGGGGCAGCGAGCTGGGCCAATAGGGCAATAGCTGCGATTAGCAGAGCATTGTCGGCGAGCGACGAAAAAAATTGCGCCGCCATAATAGTGTAAAAACCAGGTTTCATTCGTACAATTGCTTCATTTACTAGATTAGAGCATGAAAGGGGAGTCTTCTGGAACGCCCGATTCTCGCATCGATTGATACAGGTGCATTAAGCCACAACTTGGCAAGAGTCCGTGAGTTAGTCGCTAATTCTCGGGTGTGGTCTGTGGTTAAAGCGCGCGCTTATGGGCATAGCCTGAGGGCTGCTTTGGCAGGCCTAGGTAAAACGGATGGATTTGCACTCCTTGATTTAGACGACGCTCGATGGCTAAGAGCCCAAGGCTGGGGTAAGCGTATTTTGCTACTCGAAGGCTTATTTAATGAAGCAGACCTTGGTGCGGTGATTGAGCTCCGCTGCGATCTAGTGGTTCATTGTGACGAGCAAGTTAGTTGGCTCGAGAAGCAAAGCCATCCCATCACCGTGTTTCTAAAACTCAACTCTGGAATGAACCGTTTAGGATTCACCCCCGACGCCTACCGCCTAGCCTATCACCGTTTGCATGCACAAGGTCACCATGTTCAGCATATGACCCATTTTGCGAATGCCGATTGCATCGATCGTGAGCCCTCTGTTGGCGCACAAATGGAGTGCTTTACCAAAACCATTGAAGGCCTAAAGGGTGAGACCTCCCTAGCAAACTCAGCGGCAATCCTTTGGCATCGCAACGCTTTAGGGGACTGGGTAAGACCCGGCATTATGTTGCATGGCATCTCACCCACCGGTGCTTATAAAGACATTGAGCACGCTCATCTCAAAACGGTGATGAGCCTCTCGAGTAAGATTATTTCTATACAGGACCTTCAAGCGGGTGATGCAGTGGGGTATGGAGCGCGCTATGTGGCTAAACAGGCAATGCGGGTTGGCGTGATTGCATGTGGCTATGCCGATGGCTATCCACGGCACGCCAAAGACGGTGCACCCGTCTGGGTCTTTGGATCTCAGGATAAAACTCAAGGAGCAATCTGTTCGATTGCTGGACAGGTATCGATGGATATGCTCACCATCGATTTGAGTCATGCACCATGGGCAAGAGTTGGAACATCGGTTGAGCTGTGGGGTAAAAATCTACCGGTCGACAATGTCGCTAATCATGCACAAACGATTGGGTACGAGCTAGTTTGCGCAATTGCGCCGCGCGTACCCGTTGAGATTATTTAGTGATCCAGAATTGCCACCACTTGCGTTCTTTCTGAACTCGCACCCCAGTCTTAAAGATCTGGCTATCAGGGAAACTGAGTTTAAAGACACGCATTGCGTCCGAGCTCAGATCATTCATGCCTAGCGCTTGATACGATTGAACTAATATATAGAGCGCTTCTTCAACCGCTGGGGCACGATCGTAATCACGGATTACCAGTTGAGCCCGATTGGCAGATGCTAAATACGCACCGCGTTGAAAGTAATAGCGCGCCACAATTACATCAGCTTCAGCCAACGAGTTGACTATATAGCGCATTCGATCAATTGCGTCTGGAGTATATTTACTATTAGGGAAACGTTCGGCAACAACCCTAAAGGATTCAAAGGCTTCCTTGGCGGCTTTAGGATCGCGCTCACTTAAATCTTGACCAGTGAGCTTGCCCATAAAACCGAGATCATCATTAAAGGTAATTAAACCCTTAAGGTAATAAGCGTAATCGAGATTTGGGTTGCCTTGATGCAACTTAATGAAACGATCAATTTGCACTAAGGCTTGTGCTGGTTCTTGTGCTTTCCAGAAACAGTACGCCGAGTTAATTTGAGCTTGTTGCGAGTAGGGGCCAAAGGGGAAGCGCGCCTCGAGCTTCTCAAAATACTTGCCGCATTTATCAAAGTCACCCTCAGACATCGTATCTTTGGCTTCGGTAAAGAGTTTAGCCTCAGACCATGCCGCGGTTTCATCGGTATTGGTATTTGCACAAGCGCCTAAGAGGGCACTGGCACAAATCAGGAGGGCAAGCTGGACAAGCCTTACACTAGCAAGATGGCGCCCCACGATGGGTAAGTTCAACACATTAAGGTCCTTCAAGCGTGGCATTGCCGCAAACTCCTAATTCGAATCCTTCTGATTATATCGATGATGAGGATTTCATTGCTCTAGAGATTCCAGACCATATGGCCGGTGAGCGTTTGGACAAGGCATTAGCCCATTTTTTGAGTGACTATTCTCGCAATCGCCTGCAAGCGTGGGCGAGCCAAGGTGCCGTATTGGTCGATGGCAAGGTCGTGAAGGCGCGACAGATCCTGCGTGGCGGGGAGCAAATTCGGGTATTTCCCCAAGAGATGCCAGAGCAGCATATCTTTTTGCCCGAGAACGTTCCTTTGGATTGCATCTTTGCAGACGACACGATTTTGATCTTTAATAAAGCTACTGGCATGGTGATGCACCCAGCAGCAGGCAACTGGAGTGGGACCGTTCTGAACGGCCTGCTCTTTCATTACCCTAAGTTACAAGATCTGCCGCGCGCGGGCATTGTGCACCGACTTGATAAAGATACTTCTGGATTATTTGTGGTAGCTCGCACTGCGCTTGCACAAACCGCTATTGTGCGTTTATTGCAAGACCATTTGGTTGAGCGCCGCTACTTAGCATGGGTCTGGGGTGATACTCCCTTACGGGGTACGATTGATGCCGCTGTCGGTCGTGATCCACGCGATCGACTCAAGATGGCGGTGGTGAGCGCTAGTCAACAAGGTGCAAAGTCTGCTGTGACCCATTACAAACGTCTGGCATTAGGATCGCTCGGTAATGCCAAGGTCTCGCTCTTAGAGTGCCGCCTAGAAACTGGTCGTACCCATCAAATCCGAGTGCATCTGGAGTCACTGGGATATCCTCTCTTGGGTGATCCGATCTATCGTAAGAAAATACCGGCAGCAGCCAAAGAGCTAAGCCTACAACGGCAAGCATTACATGCCTTTGCACTACAGTTCATGCATCCCAAAACCCAAACACCGATGAGCTGGTTTGCCCCCATCCCCCATGATTTATTGACCCTCAATACGACCGTACATTTGAGCGAAGCGGTTTTGCCCCAGGCAGACTCTCTTCAGGCATCCTCGGAAGATTAAATGAGTGCTCTAGAGCTCATTCGGCCAAACTGGCCAGCCCCGGAGAATATCCATGCGTTTACCACCACACGAACGGGTGGATTTAGCAAGCCCCCATTCGATTTATTGAATCTCGGCGCCTACGCTGGCGATGTATTGAGTTCGGTGATACAAAATCGTCAGTTATTGGATGCGCTACTGCCACAAAGGCCCTATTGGATTAAACAAGTACATGGCACTCGCGTGCTCACGGTGCAGGGGAGCAATCCAGGTATTCATGAGAACGAGGTCGAGGCTGATGCCTCGTTCACCCAAACACCGCATACGGTATTAAGTATTTTGTCAGCGGACTGTATGTCAGTCTTGTTTACCAATCAAGCAGGAACTGCGATTGCTGCCGCCCATGCTGGCTGGCGGGGATTGTGTGATGGTGTTCTTGAGAACACCGTGACCTTATTTTTACAAGAGCAAGCCGAGGTGGCTAATCAACTTATCGCTTGGATCGGTCCGAGCATTTCTGCACCACACTATGAGGTGGGCAGCGAAGTGCGCGATGCCTTCTTAAGAGAGGGTGAGCAACGAGGTCATGCGCTTAGTGAGTTTTGCTTTGAGAAAAGCGTGAATGCCCAGCATTACATGGCCGATTTACCCAGAATTGCCAAAGAGCGCCTCAATGCCATGGGTGTAGAAGCGGTCTATGGTGGAGATCTTTGCACGTATAGCAACCCAGAACGGTTTTATTCCTATCGCCTCCAAAACCCCACCGGGCGATTTGCTAGTCTGATCTGGTTTAATCCGAGGCCTTAAAATGGAGGGACTTAGAGGCATATTGGCTTTTTAACCGCTTGCAGGCTAGGGTTAGTGCTTATAACCCTAGAGCAATAATCGTCTGAGAATAGGGTTGTACTGTTTAGTTTGTTTTACATATTGAGACCGCATGAATGATGAACGTGGGTAATTCTCCAACACTGGCACCGCAATATATGGCAATGATCCCTCCTGAGAAACTCTCGGAGATCCAAAAAAAGTATTTTGATGAACTTGGTAAATTGGGGAAAGATCCAGATTCCAACGAGATCAAAGACCGACGCTTTCAAGGTAAGGCTTGGCAAAATCCATGGAGCAAAGCACTCGTCTCCACCTATTTACTCAACTCACGCTATCTCAATGATCTGGTGCATGCCGTAGAAACGGACCCCAAGACCCTGCAGCGGATTGAGTTTGCGACCCAGCAAATGATTGATGCTTTATCACCGGCTAATTTCTTTGCCACCAATCCGGAGGCATTGGAGACCATCTTGCAAACGCAAGGGCAGTCGATCCAAAAAGGGATTGTTAATTTACTGGGCGACTTGGGTAAAGGAAAAGTTAGTCAGACCGACGAGAGTGGCTTTGAGGTTGGTAAGAACTTGGCACAAACTGAAGGTGCTGTGGTGTTTCGGAACAAACTCTTTGAGTTGATTCAGTACAAACCATTGACCGAGCAGGTCTACGAGCGCCCATTCTTAATGGTGCCACCGTGTATTAATAAATATTACATTCTTGATCTGCAACCCGATAACTCCGTCGTGCGGTATATGGTGAATCAAGGCCACACTGTGTTCTTAGTTTCCTGGAAAAATGCGGATGCCAGTATGGATCGGATTACTTGGGACGATTATGTTGGTCAAGGAGTCTTAGAGGCAATTCGGGTGACTCAAGAAATTCGCCAACAGGACAAAATCAATATCTTAGGCTTTTGTGTCGGCGGTACCCTAGTAAGTTCATCGCTCGCAGTCTTGGCAGCACGCAAGCAAGAAGCAATCGCCAGCCTTACCTTGCTCACCACCTTATTGGATTTTACGGACACCGGCATTCTTGATGTCTTCATCGATGAGTCTTTGGTCAAACTGCGTGAGAAAACCATCGGCGGATCAGAGGGTCGTTATGGACTACTCTCGGGACTCGAGCTGGGGAATACCTTCTCATTCTTGCGACCCAATGAACTGGTTTGGAACTACGTAGTGGATAACTATTTGAAGGGAAACTCACCGCCTCCTTTTGATCTGCTCTACTGGAATGGTGATTCCACCAACTTACCAGGCCCGATGTATTGCTGGTACTTACGCCATACCTATTTACAAAATGATTTAGCCAAGCCGGGTGCACTGAAGGTCTGCGGCGAGTCGATTGATCTTGGAAAAATTACGTGTCCAACGTATGTATATGCCTCGCGCGAGGACCATATCGTACCTTGGCATTCGGCTTATCAGAGCACCCAAATTCTGAAAGGACCCATCCGTTTTGTAATGGGCGCCTCGGGCCATATTGCAGGCGTGATTAATCCGCCTCATAAGAAAAAACGTAATTACTGGACCAATAGTCAACTACCTAAAAAGCCTGAGCAATGGATAAAGGGCGCCGAGGAGATTGCAGGCAGTTGGTGGCCCGATTACAGCGAGTGGTTAACGCAGTACGGTGGTAAGAAAGTCGCCGCCTCAACCGAATATGGCGGTGGGAAATATAAAAAATTAGTTGCCGCGCCTGGCACCTACGTCAAAGAGAAGGCGCAAAAGGTTTAAGTGGTTGATTGATCACACCAATAACAAGGAGAAAAAAATGGCTCAACGAATTGCATATGTAACCGGTGGTATGGGTGGTATTGGTACCTCGATCTGCCAGCGTTTATCCAAAGGTGGATTTAAGGTGATCGCAGGATGTGGACCAAACTCACCACGCAAGGACCGTTGGATCGGCGAGCAAAAGGCACTGGGTTACGAGTTCATTGCATCGGAAGGTAATGTATCCGATTGGGAAAGTACCAAAGCTGCTTTTGAAAAGGTCAGGGCTGAAGTGGGCCGTGTTGATGTGCTGGTTAATAATGCTGGTATCACCCGTGACAGCGTATTTCGGAAGATGACCCCTGAAGATTGGAAGGCAGTGATTGATACCAATCTGAACTCGCTCTTTAATGTCACCAAGCAAGTTATCGATGGCATGATCGATAACGGCTGGGGCCGCATTATTAATATTTCATCCGTAAACGGACAAAAAGGCCAGTTTGGACAAACCAACTATTCCACGGCGAAGGCAGGTTTACATGGTTTCACAATGGCCTTAGCTCAGGAGGTTGCTAGTAAAGGTGTAACCGTTAATACAGTTTCCCCGGGCTATATCGCAACCGATATGGTCAAAGCCATCCGTGAAGACGTACTGGAGAAGATCATTGGCGCCATCCCAGTGAAACGCTTGGGAACCCCAGACGAGATTGCCTCCATCTGTGCCTGGATTGCCTCGGAAGATGGTGCGTTCTCGACCGGTGCAGACTTCTCTCTGAACGGCGGTATCCATACAGGCTAAACTAGGGTAAATTCTGCATTGCAACATATAGCAAGGGAAGAACCATGGCATTACGTACTAAGAAGGCCGGCGAAGAGCGGTTGATCAAGAAGTATCCGAACCGGCGTCTGTATGACACCCAGACGAGTGCTTATGTCACCTTATCTGACATCAAAGAGTTAGTCATGGCTGTTGAGCCCTTCAAGGTGGTCGATGCTAAAACGGATGAGGACCTTACCCGCAGCATCCTCTTGCAAATTATTTTGGAAGAAGAGGCTTGTGGGATGCCGGTGTTCTCGACCCAGATGTTGCAACAGGTCATTCGTTTCTATGGCCACTCGATGCAAGGGCTCATGGGTAATCATCTCGAGCGCACCATGCAGTCGTTCATGGATATGCACCAAAAGCTAAACGATCAGAGTAAAACGATGAGTGGGGGTGGCACCGAAGCGTGGACCCAAATGATGAACTTGCAAAATCCGTTTATGCAAAATCTAATGTCCAGCTACATGGACCAGAGCAAGGATCTCTTTCTCAAAATGCAAGAGCAGATGCAAGGATCAAACACCTTATTTACTGGATTTCCGTTTAATCCAAAAACACAGAACTCCGATAAGAGTTCCTAAAGCAAAACCCATTGCATTCCTGCATGGGTAATATTTCATTTTTCATGAACAGATAGGGTATTTGGCGTGGTTGCAAAAGTAGGATTTGTCTCATTGGGTTGCCCGAAAGCCTTGGTGGATTCTGAGTTGATCTTGACCCAGTTGAGTGCTGAAGGCTACGAGACCGCAAAAGAGTATGCCGGCGCTGATCTCGTGATTGTGAACACCTGTGGTTTTATCGACTCTGCAGTGGAAGAGAGTCTCTCAGCGATTGGTGAGGCACTAGCAGAGAACGGTAAGGTAATTGTGACCGGATGCCTGGGCGCCAAAAAAAATGCCGATGGTAGTGACCTGATTAAAAGTGCTCATCCCAAAGTCTTAGCAGTTACAGGCCCGCACGCTACCGCAGAAGTTTTGCAAGCAGTCCATGCGCATTTACCAAAGCCTCATGATCCCTTTCTGGATCTGGTCCCGCCAACCGGAATCAAATTAACTCCCAAACATTACGCCTATCTCAAAATCTCAGAAGGGTGTAATCATCGCTGTAGTTTTTGCATCATCCCAAGCATGCGGGGCGATCTAGTGTCTCGCCCGATTGGTGATGTTCTCAAGGAAGCCAAACAACTGTTTGAGTCCGGCGTAAAAGAGTTACTGGTGGTCTCGCAAGATACAAGCGCCTATGGCGTTGATATTCAGTACCGCACTGGCTTTTGGGATGGCAAACCTGTAAAGACCCGTTTGTATGATTTAGCTTTAGCTTTGCATCAATTAGCCAAAGAACACGAAGCGTGGGTGCGTCTGCATTATGTGTACCCCTATCCACACGTTGATCAAATTCTGCCGATCATGGCGGAGTTCAAAGAGCATGGTTATGGTTTATTGCCGTATCTCGATATACCCATGCAGCATGCGCATCCCGATGTGCTCAAGCGTATGAAAAGACCAGCTAGCGGAGAAAAGAATCTAGAGCGCATTGAGCAATGGCGTACAGTCTGCCCCGATCTTGTGATCCGTAGTACATTCATTGCCGGATTTCCTGGGGAGACCGAGGAGGAGTTCCAGTACCTCTTGGACTTTATGCATGAAGCGAACATTGATCGCGCGGGTTGCTTTGCTTACTCACCAGTGGAAGGCGCAAGCGCCAATCAACTGGAGAACCCTGTTCCACAAACTCTCAGAGAAGAGCGCCAAGCGCGCTTTATGGAGGTCGCTGAGACCATTTCGACCAAGCGCATCCAACGATTCGTAGACCAACGGATTCGGGTCTTGGTTGATCGTTTGGACGATCAAGGTGGGATTGGGCGGAGTGCCGGGGATGCCCCCGAAATTGACGGGTTAGTGCGCATACTCCCGCCCAGCAAGCCTTCTAAGCGTTATCGGGTAGGGGAGTTTATTAAGGCGACCGTGATTCAGACGCAAGGGCATGATCTGATTGTGCAAGTGTAGATAATGATATAAAACTAGCTATAGAGCTAGTACAAATGGCCAATATATTAGAGAGGAATGATGATGAGTAGAGACGTTGTAGTTCTAAGTGCAGCCCGTTCTGCGATTGGTGGATACGGTGGCAGTCTAAGCAGTGTTGAGCCCTGCGAACTCGCTGGCACGGTCATGAAAGAAGCGGTCGCCCGATCTGGTGCTGACCCTGCCAAAATCAATTATGTAACCGTTGGTAATACGATGCCGACGGATAACCGCTATGCCTACGTGGCGCGGGTAGCTTCCATTCAAGCGGGACTACCGATGGACTCAGTAGCGATGGCAGTCAATCGGTTATGTAGCTCTGGCCTTCAAGCGATTGTGACCACTGCCCAAGGCGTCATGCTCAATGACTATGACTATGGTGTTGGTGGCGGTGTAGAAGTGATGTCACGCGCTATGTATGGTGCTACTGCAATGCGCACTGGCGCACGCATGGGCGATACCAAGATGATTGACCTCATGGTCTCGGTTCTCACCGATCCATTTGGTGTGGGCCATATGGGTATTACCGCGGAGAACTTAGCCGAGAAGTGGAAGATTACGCGTGAAGATCAAGATGCCTTTGCAGTCGAGTCGCATCGTCGTGCTGCTGTTGCGATTAAAGAAGGTCGCTTTAAATCACAGATTGTGCCAATTACGATTAAGACCCGCAAAGGCGATGTGGTATTTGATACCGATGAGCATTGCAAGCCCGATACCACCATGGAGACCCTGGCTAAGATGAAGCCAGCGTTTAAGAAAGAGGGCGGCACCGTAACCGCTGGTAATGCATCGGGCGTGAACGATGGCGCTGCATTTATGGTGCTTGCCGCTGCCGACGTCGCTGCCAAGGCTGGTCAAAAACCGATTGCACGCTTGGTCTCGTATGCGGTAGCTGGTGTACCTAATCACATCATGGGTGAAGGTCCTATCCCGGCAACTAAGATTGCATTGCAACGCGCTGGTTTAACACTCGATAAGATGGATGTGATTGAGTCCAACGAGGCTTTTGCTGCTCAAGCAATTGCGGTTACAAAAGGTTTGGGATTGGATCCTGCCAAGACCAATGTGAACGGTGGTGCTGTAGCACTGGGTCATCCCGTGGGTTGCACTGGCGCAGCGATTGCCACCAAAGCAATTCATGAACTGCATCGTACCAATGGGAAGTATTGCTTAGTTACCATGTGTATTGGTGGTGGACAGGGAATTGCTGCGATCTTTGAAAGACTCTAAGCAATCCTAGAGTAATTGTAAGACCGCATCTAAGCCGACGAAGTCAAGTGCAACGTCGGCTTTTTCTTTAACCACAGGCTTGGCCCGATACGCCACACTCAGACCGCAGTCTGCCATCATCAGCAAATCATTGGCGCCATCGCCCATCACCAGCGCATTTGTTTTAGTAAGACCAAGAGTTGTGCAAGCAGAGATAAGGTAGCGGTTCTTTGCACTGCCGTCCACAATCTCACCCAAGACTCGTCCACTTAGCAAGCCATCAATGACCTCAAGCTCATTGGAGTGAGCCTCGCTCAGATGCAAGCGTTCTTGCATGCGACTGGTAAAGAAGGTAAATCCGCCAGACACTAAAAGGGTGTGCATACTCCGCTCATGCGCTCCTGTAATTAAGAACTCAGCACCAGGGTTGAGTTGCAAACGCTCTTCATAGACCGAATGCAAAACACTTTGAGGAACGCCCGCCAAGAGCGCAACGCGTCTTGAGAGACTCTCCGAGAAATTAATAATCTCTCCTCGCATGGTGGCAGCCGTAATTTCTGCGACTGCTGCTTTCTTACCCGCAAAGTCGGCAATCTCATCAATGCATTCGATATTAATGAGCGTGGAGTCCATATCCATAGCCAGCACCTGAAGCGCATCTGCTGAAAAATTAGGTGGCAAGATGGCGAGGTCATGCGAGCGCTCGGCACAAAATTGACGCAGGCCATTGCGCTCGAATAACTCAAGCTCTTGTCCAAGCAAAAACCGTTGCCCTACACGGGCGTA
Source organism: Burkholderiaceae bacterium (assembly GCA_009924985.1). Classification (GTDB taxonomy): domain Bacteria; phylum Pseudomonadota; class Gammaproteobacteria; order Burkholderiales; family Burkholderiaceae; genus Polynucleobacter. The sequence goes on from RFQL01000015.1 coordinate 17,853, forward strand.
CTCAATTCCTAATTTCACCAAGGCTTTCTCAAGACCAATGAAGATCTCGGGTACTACGGCTCCGTCCGCTAGAACTTGAAGCGCTGGGAATGGGTGGGTAACAGACTGTGTCATACCTTGCATTATGCAGAGAGAGCGGGTGTTGGTAATGCGTGGGCACCAGTGATCAAAGCACCACTGAGTAACTTCATCAGTTGCCGAATCGCTTCAATGCGCTGCTCTAATTTCTCAAAAGAAGCATCCTTGGGAGGCAAGTATTTAATCCGATCTTGACCGTTTAGATGAATGGCGGGATTGGATTGCACAATCCGAATAATCTTGACCGGATCGAGGGGTGGCTGGGGTATAAATTGCACCTGAATGGCTGTAGTACTCGCATCAATTTTCTTAATCCCCAATAAACTCATTTCTAATCGTAAACGATGGGTCTCATAAAAGGCTTTAGCAGCATCGGGTAGATTGCCAAAACGATCAATCAACTCCTCACGTAGCAGACTTAAGTCACTAAAGTCTTCGCAACTCGCGAAGCGCTTATAAAGTGAGAGACGTTCGTGCACATCGGGGCAGTAATCGGCAGGCAGTAAAGCAGGGGCTCCCAAGCTCACATCGGTCATGACCTGCATGGGTGCTAAGAGATCTGGCTCCTTACCACTGCGCAAGGATTTAACAGCGCGATTAAGCATCTCGGTATATAACTGAAAGCCAATCTCGTGGATCTCACCCGATTGCTTATCACCCAAGACCTCACCAGCGCCGCGGATCTCAAGATCGTGCATAGCCAGATAAAAACCAGAACCTAATTCTTCCATGGCCTGAATCGCATCGAGTCGCAAGTGCGCCTGCTTACTCAGCGACTCAGGATCGGGGACCAAAAGGTAAGCATAGGCTTGGTGGTGTGAGCGCCCCACACGTCCGCGTAATTGATGTAATTGGGCTAAACCAAATTTATCTGCCCGATGCATGATGATGGTATTGGCCGTGGGTACATCAATACCAGTTTCAATAATGGTAGTGCATAACAACAAATTACTGCGTTGGGTCACAAAATCGCGCATCACCGATTCCAGTTCACGCTCATTCATTTGCCCATGCGCTACTGCAATGCGTGCCTCGGGCAATAAAGTTTGCAATGCTTGCTTGCGATTCTGGATGGTCTCAACTTCATTGTGTAAGAAATACACCTGACCACCGCGTTTAATCTCTCGCAAAACCGCTTCCCGAATGACGTCATCGCCTTCACGACGCACAAAGGTCTTAATCGCTAAGCGTTTCTGAGGTGCAGTTGCAATCACCGAGAACTCACGCAAACCCTCGAGTGCCATCCCCAATGTTCTTGGGATTGGTGTGGCGGTGAGGGTTAGGATATCGACCTCGGCCCGCATGGCCTTCAGTGTATCCTTCTGGCGGACTCCAAAGCGATGTTCCTCATCCACGATGACCAAACCCAAGCGCTCAAACTTTGTTTCTTTCGATAAGAGCTTATGTGTACCAATCACAATGTCGGCCTCGCCCGAGGCGATGGAGGCAAGCGCAGTATTAATCTCTTTGGTGGTCTTAAAGCGTGAGAGCTCCACAATCCGTACGGGCCAAGCCGCAAAGCGGTCTTTCCAGGTGGCGGCGTGTTGTTCAGCAAGCAATGTCGTTGGTGCCAAGATCGCCACTTGCTTACCACCCATCACCGCCACAAAACTAGCACGCAGGGCAACCTCGGTCTTCCCAAAACCGACATCACCACAGACCAATCGATCCATTGGATTGCCACTGGTCATATCACCAATCACAGCAGTAATGGCATTGGCTTGATCGGGCGTCTCTTCAAACCCAAAGCTCTCGGCAAAGGCAGCGTAATCGTGGGCGGAGAACTCAAAGGCATGTCCCTTACGTATTGCACGAGCGGCATAGAGATTGAGAAGTTCTGCAGCGGTATCGCGGATTTGCTGAGCTGCCTTGCGTTTGGCTTTATCCCATTGCCCTGAACCCAATTGATGCAGAGGTGCCGAATCAGGATCGGCACCTGCATAGCGGGTAACTTGATGCAGTTGTTGCACAGGCACATACAAAGTTGCAGCTTGGGCGTAGACCAAATGTAAGAACTCTTCAAAGGCCGGGGCTTCTTTAGGAGGAGCCATATTCAGTAAGACCAAACCTTGATAACGACCAATGCCATGTTCTACATGAACCACCGGATCACCGACCTTAAGTTCCGATAGATCTTTAAAGAGCATATCGGGATCGGTGTTGCTCGTTTCTTTCCCTCGACGCTGCCGAGCTGTTTGGGTAAAGAGTTCAGATTCAGTAAGAACCAGGATGCCGTGTGCATGCCAAGTAAAACCATTGAACAGTGGTGAGATACAAATGGAAAAGCGCTCTGATCCTTTCACAAATGCGGAAATACTCTCAACCGAGGAAGGATGCAATGGAAAGAGTGGGGCGTTGTTAGAACCTTCCCCTAAGTTACTCTCTTCCATGAGCTGTCGAATGGACTCACTCCGTCCTGCGCTCTCAGCGCAAATGACGATGCGCCAAACATTTTGTGCAAGCAACTGACGGATGAGCTTCAGAGGATCTGCATCACGACGATGGACCGAGACGTTCGGTAACGCAGAAAAGATGAGATCGTCTTCCTCGCTCTGCATAGCAGCTGCTTGTAAAACAATCCGTGGGTGACTCTTGGCGTGGATGAAAAACGGATCAAGCTCCAGAAATAAATCACTGGGCTTTAACACCGGACGCTCGGTGTCATGCTTTAGAAAGGAATAGCGCTGCTCGGTATCTTTCCAAAACTGGGTAATGCTAGATTCAATATCGCCCACATAAACTAAACACACTGAGTCACTGGCGGCATTCTCACTACGTATGAAGTAGTCAAAGATCGTAGCGGTCTCATCAAAGAAGAGGGGCAGGTAAGACTCAATTCCTGCCGTGGGAATACCAGCACTCACATCTTTATAAATCGAGCAGCGGGTCGGATCGCCCTCAAAATACTCCCTCCAGCGACCCCGAAATGCAGTGCGCGTCGCTTCATCAAAGGGAAACTCATGACCTGGCAGAAGACGAATCTCTTTCACCGGATATAGGCTGCGCTGGGTATCAGGATCAAAGGCCCGAATCTGTTCGATTTCATCACCAAATAAATCCAGGCGATAGGGCAAGGATGAGCCCATCGGAAATAAATCAATCAAGCCACCACGAATACTGTATTCACCGGGGCGCATCACGGCACTCACTGGATCGTAACCCGCTTGCTGTAATTGCAAGCGCAGGGCCTCCTCATGAAGACGTTCCCCCTGTTTAAAGAAAAATGTGTGGCCGGATAAAAAGGCAGGCGGTGCTAAGCGTTGTAAGGCAGTAGTCACGGGCATTACGATCAGGTCGCAACTCCCGTTTTGCATCTCATAGAGAGTCGCCAAGCGTTCTGAGATGAGGTCTTGATGGGGTGAGAAATGATCGTAGGGCAGGATCTCCCAATCGGGCAATAAACGGATGCGCAATTGGGGAGCAAAACTGGGTATTTCCTCAAGTAGGCGCTGGGCATCGAGCGCGCTTGCACAAAGAACCACCATTTGACTGTAATGATTACGATGCGCCAAGGCAGTTTGCGCAAGCAATGCCGCATCGGAGGAGCCAACGAGCTGTTTAAAGGTAAAGCGCTGCCCAGCCCGAAGCACCGGGATAGGGGGTATTGGTGAAGCAGCAGGGCTAGGCACTGCCACTGGATTGACAGCATCCGACATCTAGGACCATTATAGAATCAGGTATGTGTTTAACGATAAAACGCCCATGAGTAATCTCCAACGGCGCTGCCATGCCTTGCTTCCCTCTGCTGGCCTAGGAGCGCGCTTGGGGGGAGATCAACCTAAGCAATTTAGGCATCTAGCAGGCAAGCCTATGTTGCTATATGCCTTGGATTGTTTCTTTGCATGCCCCGAGATCGATTCTGTCTGGATTGGGATGAGCCCAGGCTCTGATCAACTGAGTTATGACCTTAAATCACGCTATCCCACACCAGCAAAGCGCTTTGAGTTCTTGCAAACGGGTGGCCCTACTCGCCAACAGACCGTATTAAATACCTTAGCCGCAATGCAAAAGGCAGGGGTGCATCCCCACGACTGGATCTTGGTGCACGATGCAGCGCGCCCCGGGATTACACCCCAGTTAATTGAGCGACTAATTACATTGGTCAAAGCGCAGGCCGATGACCAGCGGGTTCATGATGGTGGTCTATTAGCAATTCCTGTTGCCGATACGATGAAAGAGACAACCGACGATGCAATGCGTGCCAAAGGGACGATTGACCGTTCTCGTTTATGGCAAGCACAAACTCCGCAGATGTTTCCCCTCAAGGTCTTACACGATGCCTTGCAGGAAGCCATCGCAGCAGGAGCAAACATCACCGATGAAGCGAGTGCGATTGAACGAGCAGGTGGACAACCCCTGTTAGTGGAAGGGGCAACCCGTAATTTCAAGGTAACGCACCCAGCCGATTGGGAGTTAATGGAACTCGTTCTGCGAACTCCACACTAGAATAGACCCATGACCCCAACTGCGCACAGTATTCCTTTTCGGATCGGCCAAGGCTACGACATTCATGCTTTAGTGCCAGGACGTAAACTAATTTTGGGTGGGGTGCACATTCCCTATGAAAAGGGATTGTTAGGCCATTCCGACGCGGATGCACTGTTACATGCCATCACGGATGCTTTATTAGGAGCCGCAGGACTCAACGATATTGGCCAAATGTTTCCGGATGACGATGAACGTTTTAAGGACATGGATAGTAGGGTGCTATTGCGTGCCGCCTTGCAGAAAGTTCAGGCAGCCGGCTATCACGTGGGCAATGTAGATGCCACCGTCATTTGCCAAAAACCGAAGCTGGCTAGCTATCTCCCAGAAATGATTCATCATATTGCCAGTGACCTGCATGTCACCCCAAGTCATATCAACCTCAAAGCTAAAACCAATGAATCCCTTGGTCACCTAGGTCGAGGCGAGGGAATTGCTGTACACGCCGTGGCTCTCCTCTGTAAGGCATTGTAGAATCTTCCTTTTATGTGAATTCTTGGCTGGGTAGTGTCTGCAACGCTTGATAAAGAGCGAGGATGGCGAAATTGGTAGACGCACCAGGTTTAGGTCCTGACGCCAGAAATGGTGTGGGGGTTCGAGTCCCCCTCCTCGCACCACAAGGCTGCTCGGCTTAGTGTTCACAAATAACCTTGACTAAAGAGGCTGTAGTGCAAATCGAAAACTTAGGTAGCTTAGACCGCAAAATGACCCTGCAATTTAATCGTGCAGACATTCATCAGGCCCGTGAGGCCCGTTTAACCAAAATTAGCAAATCCATGAAGATGCCGGGATTTCGTCCTGGCAAAGTTCCTAAGAAAATGGTGGAGCAGCAATATGGCATGCAAGTTGACTTTGAAGTGCAATACGATAAAGCCTCACAACTCTTTTATGAGCTCAGTAAAAAAGAAGGTCTTAAGTTAGCCAGTCAACCGCGTCTTGAGCCCAAGAGTGAGATTGATGCCGATGAAATCGTATTTGATGCATTCTTTGAAGTACTCCCCGACGTGAAGATCGGTGACTTCAGTGCCTCTGAACTCACCCGCTACACAACAGAAGTGAATGACCCCGAGATCGATCGTGCGCTTGATGTATTACGTAAGCAACGCGTGCACTACCACTCCCGCGGTGAAGCCGGAGACCATGGTGATGGTGGTAGCGATACTGGAGCTCAAAAAGACGATCAAGTGACGATCGACTTTGTTGGCAAGATAGATGGTGTTGAGTTTGCTGGTGGCAAAGCTGAAGACTTCAAGTTTGTGATTGGCGCGGGTCAGATGTTGCCTGAGTTTGAGGCTGCCGCATTGGGCCTTAAAAAAGGTGAAAGCAAAACCTTCCCAATGAAGTTCCCGGATGATTACCATGGTGCCGAAGTGGCTGGTAAGACCGCCGAGTTCACTGTCACCATGAAAGATGTCGCTTGGCCTCATATGCCACCTGTAGATGAAGACTTTGCCAAATCACTCGGTATCACCGAGGGTGGTGTTGAGAAGATGCGTAGCGAAATCAAGACCAATATGGATCGCGAAGTAAAACGTCGTACCGAGGCCCTTCTTAAAAATCAAGTGATGGATGAGTTGGTCAAGAAATGCCCCTTGGATGTTCCTAAGTCTCTTATTACGGGTGAGCAAGAGCGCTTAGTAGAGGCAGCCCGCAATGACCTCATCCAACGTGGCATGCTCAATGTTAAGGATGCCCCCATTCCCCCCGAGATGTTTGCCGAGCAAGCGGATAAGCGTGTACGACTTGGCCTCATCCTGTCCGATCTCGTGAAGCAACAAAATCTGACTGCAACTCCTGAGCAAATTAAAGCCTCGATTGAAGAGACCGCTGCTACCTACGAAGACCCTAAAGAGGTCATGCGTTGGTATTACAGCGACCCGAACCGCCTGAAAGAAGTTGAGGCAGTGGTGTTGGAAGAGAATGTCGTGAAACACATTTGCAGCCTAGCGAAGCTGACTGATAAATCAGTCACTTTCGAAGAACTTAGCAAAATGAGTTAATCTAGATCAATCACCAACCAATAGATGCACGTTCCAGAGAGTAAGCAGAGCACATGAGTCCGATATTCGCGCCACCGAGCGCACTAGATACCCAAGCCCTTGGTTTAGTCCCAATGGTGATAGAGACCTCAGGACGCGGAGAACGCGCCTATGATATTTACTCCCGTTTATTAAAGGAACGTGTGGTCTTTCTGGTAGGCGAAGTAAATGATCAAACTGCCAATTTAGTGATTGCCCAGTTACTGTTCTTGGAGAGCGAGAACCCTGATAAAGAGATCTCGCTTTACATTAACTCTCCTGGTGGATCGGTATCGGCTGGCCTTGCTATTTATGACACCATGCAATTTATCAAGCCCCATGTCAGCACCTTGTGTATGGGCATGGCCGCTAGTATGGGCGCATTCTTACTCGCTGCCGGCGAGAAAGGGAAGCGTCATGCATTACCCAATGCACGCGTCATGATTCATCAACCCTTGGGTGGAGCCCGCGGTCAAGCATCAGATATCGAGATCCAAGCCCGTGAGATTTTGTATTTGCGTGAACAGCTTAATAAAATTCTGTCGGAACGAACTGGGCAAACCATTGAGACCATTGCCAAAGACACCGATCGTGATAACTTTATGTCAGCCGAGCAAGCCAAAGACTATGGCTTGGTTGATAAGGTAATTGAAAAGCGCGGTAGTTAAGCGCTCTCAGAAAGGACACAATGAGCGAAATCCTATCCAGCGATAAAACACTCTATTGTTCCTTCTGTGGCAAAAGCCAGCATGAGGTCAAAAAACTCATCGCTGGACCTTCGGTTTTTATCTGCGATGAGTGCATTGATCTATGCACGGACATTATTCAGGAAGAGATTGCTAAAGAGCCGCTAGCAAGCAAAGGCGATGCACTGCCATCCCCACAAGATATTCGTTTTAATCTCGATCAATATGTGATCGGACAAGATCTTGCCAAGAAGACCTTAGCAGTAGCGGTTTATAACCACTACAAACGCCTCATGCATCTGCCGGCGCCTAAAGTGAAACAGGTCGAAGAAGATAAGCCAGATGCCACTAAGAACACGAAGCAGAGTCCGAATGCAAAAGCGGGCAATAACAAACCGCTCGTTGATGGGGTTGAGTTAGCCAAGAGCAATATTTTATTAATTGGCCCAACGGGTTCTGGTAAGACTTTATTAGCTCAGACCTTAGCGCGCATGCTGGATGTACCCTTTGTGATGGCCGACGCGACCACCCTGACCGAAGCCGGATATGTGGGTGAGGATGTCGAGAACATTATTCAGAAGCTGTTACAAAACTGCGACTACAACATTGAGAAAGCGCAACGTGGGATTGTGTACATCGACGAGATCGATAAGATCTCACGCAAATCCGATAACCCATCGATTACCCGAGATGTATCGGGTGAAGGCGTACAACAAGCATTACTCAAACTCGTTGAGGGCACGATGGCCTCGGTGCCACCGCAAGGGGGACGTAAACACCCTAATCAAGATTTCTTGCAAGTGGATACCACCAACATTTTGTTCATCTGTGGCGGCGCATTTGATGGACTCGAGAAAGTGATTCAGCAACGTACCCAAAAGACCGGTATTGGTTTTAGTGCCGAAGTGGCAGCGAAGGACGGTCGCGGTATTGGTCAACTAATTGCCGAGGTGGAGCCAGAGGATCTGATTAAATTTGGCTTAATTCCAGAGTTAATTGGGCGCTTACCGGTTGTGGCTACTCTTGCTGAGCTTGATGAGACCGCATTGGTTGCGATTCTGACCGAACCCAAAAATGCATTGGTCAAGCAATACCAAGCCCTTTTAGGCATGGAAGGGGTCGAGCTCGAAGTACGTCCCGAGGCACTCTCTGCGATTGCCAAAAAAGCCATTGCGCGCAAAACCGGTGCGCGTGGCCTGCGCTCAATTCTGGAGGGAGCACTCATGGATGTGATGTATGAGCTCCCTTCGATGAAGAATGTGCAGAAGGTCGTGATTGACGAAAGCACCCTAGAGACCGGGGCTAAGCCTCTTATGGTCTACAAGCAAAGCGCTGCAGATGCGGCAGAGTCAGAGGCAAGTCTCTCTAAGAAGGCTTAAACTAACTCCGTTTTGTATATAAACAGCCAATATCCGTCTATTTTTTGCAGATTTACCCCTATTTTTGGGCAATTTTCACCTTTTTAGTACTATTGGTATTGAGATTGGGGATGACCACCCCATATAGGTAGTATGCTTATTACAGAACTAACTGGAGACCAGCGCAATGCCAGGACAATTATTACTTCC
>RFQL01000141.1 GCA_009924985.1 Burkholderiaceae bacterium
CTACTCTTTTCTTATCGCAGTTTATAAAAGTAGATCCAGCGGTTGGCCGCAGTCTGGATACGATCACAGTCTTTACCCAGCTAGCTAATACGTTCCAATTAGTGAGTGCCAATGGAAGCCAACTGACAAAATCGACAAAAACTGGCTTCACGGATTATTACGAAGTTGCTGCTACAGCTTTATCCACCACTAGAATTAAAACCCCAGAGAACTTTAAGGGAGCAATTACAAGCAAAACGGTTGCGCGCGATACGGCATCCAATGGACTGGTTGCGGATACGGCTAAAGGTACTAATGATGGTAATTCCACATACAATATTGGCGCAGTGGCAGACGGGGTCAATATTGCTTCGGGTGATCTCGCGGTAAATCTTAATGTGGGAGTGGAAGCGAAGCTCTACGATCCAGCCAATCCCACAGCTAGTCTCTTTTCAAAAATTTCCCTAAAAGATTCTAGCGAATCATACGTAGCCAAATTAGTCTTTAAAAATACTCCAGCCGATGCCTTAATCATCAAAGTGGCTGGCAAGCTTGTGTTGGGACAGGCAGAAGGTGCAGATATTGTTTACTCGTTCACCCAAACCCAGCTATCCAGTACCAATGTCAATGACAGCATCACGATTTTGGCAAAGAACGGCTTATTTGGTAAGAGTGTTCTCTTGCAAGGTGTAAGTAACGATTTAACCAGTGCTTCTGGAATTGTGGAAAAAAATGTAACCGTCAATTTGAGTGCAACTGCGGTTGCCCCAGATGTGAGCTTGAGTAGTGCTCGCGGGAACGAGGACACTGCCATTAGCGTTCCCGTTAAGGTCGCAATTAATCCAGAGCGAACGAGCTTTGAAAAAATTGGATTTGAAATCACCCTAAATTCAACTGGAACAACCAATACCAATGACGCCCAAAATGCCGTAGCGATTTTGTCAACGGGAAAATTTAAAGTTGTTACAGGTGCTGTTACTGATGAATTTAGTTTTTCCCCTGGCACTGCTGGCAGTCCTGGTAAGTGGGTTGTTTATAAAGATACGGCCCAATTAAATTTTGATAATCTGACTTTTACCCCCCCAGCAAATTATTCGGGAAAAGTTGTATTTAACTTTAAATCGTTTTCACAAACCTCCTCCGGTAGCAAAACCTACGCTTCAGCCGAGACTCCAGTCACGGTAACAGTAGACCCCGTTGCTGAGACGATCGGGTTTAGAACCGCTACGCCTATTACGGGTGTGGAGGATCAAGCTGCGATTGATTTTGCAATTGCTAACTATTTTGATAAAACGAAACTCACTGACTTAGGTGAAACAGTCAATATTGAAATATCAATTGCTAGTGCGATTACCCTAAAAAAGGGCAGCACTAATATTATTCCGACCTCTAATGCGGCAGGCGTTTCTACCTATGTCATACCGGTTGATGTGGATAAGTGGGATGCTACCCTAGCTGGCTATCAATTAGTGCTAGCGAATAATTTTGCATCCGATGCCACAGATGGAGCAAATGCAATCGTCGCTGGCAGAGGAATTTCCTTAAAGGCTACTGCATTTGAGCAGTCGGGTGAAACTGCGACACCGCTGACACTACCCATTAACCTCACTATCTCCCCGGTTGCTGATCGACCCGATAGTCCACGGCTGTTGCGCGAAGCCATCACGCTGAATGAAAGTCAGGTAAGTGGTCACACCTGGCTTGAGGCAAAAGAGGCTATCAAACTTTCATCCTTAATTTCGAGTGATGCGAGCGAAACGCTTTCAGTTCAGATTACTGCCGCAAACTCCTTGGTTTTGACTTTACGAAATGGTGATGTATTTACCGCTATCAGTAACACTGCCAAAGTGATTGGAGCATCATCAACGGTTTATACCTTAACACCCGCGCAATATGAATCCCTAGTATTGCGGGGTGATAACTATGCCAGTGGAAATGCAGATTTTAAAGTTAAAGTTATTTCAACAGAGTCGTGGGGTGGCAGTACTGCTGCTAGTAATGAGTTAGGCGCCGTCTTTACATTAAAGCCAATCGCAAGTGGTTTATCCAGTTCACTTGTTCTTAACAGCAATTTTTCGCGTGCCGAAGATTCATCTGGTGTTACGTTAAATGAATTTATTCGAACGAATTCAGGTTTAAATGATTCTTCGGAAACTTTATTTTACCGTGTCGGTATCCCGACGAATTGCAAACTCGTTGGTATTAATGGAGCCACATTACCAAGTGCCACGATTACGGGCGCTGGCAATGATGCAATCACTCTTTATAATATTAACGCTAATCAATTACAACATTTTAAGTTGGTGCCGAATGAAAATTTCTCTGGCATCTTAGGGTTAACATTTCAGTCGTTTAGTCAAGAATCGGACTTATCCAATTCCTCCTTCTCGGCTTCGCAAAACTTTACCTTAACGGTCAACCCCGTTTCGGATACTCCCTTATTAATAGCACCAGCAAGCGCTAGTGGCCTCATCACGAATAGTTCGCGTATTAGTGTTCCCATACAAGCCATCTTGGGTGATGCAGATGGATCAGAAGCTTTATCGGTAAAACTAAAATTCACCGGAATTAGTGCTACTACCGATCTAAGTCTAAAACTAGATGGCGCTGATTTATTTATTACTAAAACCGGAAACGATTATCTTGCTACTATCCCCACAGACAAGATCAGCAAGCTTTCTACCTTAACGGTTAGCTCCAGTAAAGATTTTCGTTTAACAAATTCAGTCAAGATGGTAGTTGAAGCCACTTCCATTGACGGAACAGGTGCGGGAGCAGCTGCAGGCGCTGTCTCGACGAAGACGGTTGATTTATCAATTTATCAACCCATTAGTGCGCCGACCTTCAATTTAAGTGGCGATGTGAATGCCATTACTAAATTAGCAGTCCCGTACACCTTAAGCCTGCCAACAAGTCTACCGGCAGGAATTCCGCTCGATAGTGTTTCCATGATGGTTAATGGTGTGCCGAGTCTGGCGTATTTTGCAACTCGCGAAGCTGGAGGAACGTTAAAGCCAATTGGAGCTAGTCTTGGTGAAGGAGGTGTGTGGCTATTTAAAGCGTCTGAGCTTTTAAATACGAACGGTACTCAAAAACCGCTGGCTTTAATTAATTCAGCCGAAACGCGAAACAGTAGTGGCACTGTTGTGCAAGTCCCCATTTCGGGTCAAGCCTTTATTAATGATCCGATTGGTGGTTCAACCGCACAATCTGCAAGTCGATCATTCAAAGTTTCATTTGCTGTTGATAAGGGATACATCGATTCATCGGACCCTTTGGTACTTAGCCTTGGCGGCACTCCCATTGCATCTTCCGCAATCACAGGAGCGTCGTTTGAGTTAGACGCCTTACTAAATGGGGCTGAGTCCCCAACCTATTGGTTGACTGGTAACCCCAATGACAAAACAGGCTATGCCTTTTTGGTAAAACCCGGAGCGGCAGTTGGCACAACATTAACCTTAAATAATTTATACACGGACTTTGCTGAGTTATATGCTAAGTCTGGAGTTGATGTCTCGGACGGGAAGATTTCAGGGGCAGAGCTTACTGGACTATCGTTATGGTTTGACGCGAATTCCAATGCTGTACTGGATAATGGTGAGTTAGTTTCGATAAGTGCTTTAAGTAATTTTTCAATTACGGTCCCAGAGACCGTTGCGCGAGAGTCAGCTTCAGGAGAAATTGTCTCCCTGTACGAAGCAAAAGCGCAATGGACCGGAGCACCGGCGGACGGCGGGGCATTATTTGC
>RFQL01000142.1 GCA_009924985.1 Burkholderiaceae bacterium
TTGGCCTGCCCAGCACGATTCGAACGTGCGACCTACGCCTTAGAAGCTTTAAAAATGAGCTAAAACAACTAGTTAAACAATAGCATAAGCCTGGCAAGATCAGGTGCTCAATCGGCACCGAGAGCCTTGGAGTTGGGTGGAATAGCTTGGCTCTGACTTGGCATCTACAGGCAGTCAGCTGGTCGGACGTCAAATTTGTCGGGTAAACCGACATTCTCAAGTGTTCTTTTATGGGACGCTTAAAACTATCTAATCACCAACCATCATAAAGGGCGCCCAGAACAAGGGATGTGCGTAACTATAGTTTTCATCTTTGGCATCGGGCTGACCTTGACTGAGCAGTTGCAGGCTAGCTTGTTGTAATGCCTGGGGTTTACTCATGGCTTTATCTTGATTTTGGCGATTAAATAAATCCGTCATGAGTTTGCGGGAAGCTTGACTATCCACGGGCCAGCTCGATACTAAGAGCGATCGTGCGCCAGCGTAAAAGAAGGCTCGACCGAGCCCTGATAAAGCTTCGGCCCCCTCCCCGTCACCTGCTGCTGTATTACAAGCCGATAGCACCACCCAATCCGCATTGAGTTTTAGGGTCAGGATTTGATCCACTTTTAATAATCCATCACCCTTTTGACCCAAAACTTCGGGATTGGTAAGCGCCAATGCGGGTTGCGTTAGGCCATTTAGCTCACCAGGAACTAAACCATGGGTTGAGAACATCACTACCTTGCGATTCGATAGATTGGCTTTGAGAACCTCATCCAAATTGGCGCGCTTTTGCAGATAAATATCACGCTTGGGATCGACATTAAAGACCTTGGCAATTTCTTGGATCTCATCATTGGTATCAGGGAGTCTAGGCAAGATACTGACCTCAGCCGAACTCACTTGGGCGGTGTTAGGAGAACTGCGGAGCTTTAGCGGAACGCCACGGGATGCAAGCTGATTTCCTGCGGGAAGATTAGCTACTCCCTTGTCATTTGCTTTAGCTTGCTCAGCATTAAATAATGGGTCCCCAAAGGCAATGTAATCGAGACGCCCTTCTTTGGGCTTAGGCAATGATCGCAAGCTCGTCAACGCGGTCGCCGATGGTACGGTTACCAAAGCATATTTTTTAATGAGCCATGGAGCATCACGATAATTACTAAAGCGAAGATCCGCTTTGGGATTGGGGGTAAAGTTGCTAGTCGTCAAAACCCCCAGCGGCAACTGTCCAATCTCATCATGGGGTACTAAAACTAAAGTATTTTTACCCTCAAGTACAGATTGCACGGGATCAATCAGAGATTTATAGATTTGATGGCTAAGGGCAAAATTAAAAGCGGGGATTTCTTCAACCGTAGTAACTTGAGGATCAAGGGCTTTGCGTAAAGTATGTACGTCTTTTCTTAAATCAGCTTGGGTGAGCTTCAATGTTTTAAATTGGGAGTTACCGGTACTACCAATCGCCCAGACATAGCTGCTGGTTTGACCGATAAACCAGGTGATCATGACCTCATTGGCTTTGAGATTCTTTTGAACCCGTTCCAGTGAGGCGGGTTTAGGACTAATTAGTTCAGCATACTCCGGGAAGTCGATTTCAATCGAACGGATGGTAGCTTTAGCTTCCTGTCTCAATTGATCAATATCCGCTCGAATCTTCTTTTGGACTTCGGGCAACTGCTGGTTAGCCGGTTGCATGGCAAGCTCTTTAGCAAAGCGGGTTAAAAAGGTAATCTGTTGATTGAGGTCTTGTTCTTGACGAGCTAATTCAGCCAAACGGGGATTGGTAATATTGGCTCTAGCAGTACTGGCATTTAAAGCCTTTTGTACCCCACTACTCCTGGCTAAGTCTCCCAAAACAAAAGCCTCTGAGGCAATCGCTAGAGTAGGTGATTTCTCATATGCACGTGCCAGAACACCAAGATACGATTCAATGTAGGCGGCTAAGTATTTTTTCTCTTTGGAGGACAGTCCTTCCGAATCAGTGGCAACCTCACGCTCTAGGGCAATGAGTTCAACCATACCAGCAGTAAATAATTGACGGGCTTCATCATCTTTTGTTTGGCTAGCTAGAACAGTAGCCAACATGAGCTTGGCATCGCAGTTTCTTTGGATTTTTGGCCAGTACGTTTTTCAGTAGTGCCTAGAAAATCACGGGCACGGGATTCAGCCTGGGATAGGTCACCGATACGAATAAGAGCCAATACCCGATCTAGTGAATTAATATCTACAAAACGACCAACATCTGGATAAGTTTTGATAGTTGTATCTAAATCAGAATAAATCTTCAGGGCTTGTGAAAACTGATTATCAGCAATCAGGGCTGAAGCGAGAGTTTTTTGTGTTCGTGCTAAATCTACAGAACCAATCGAAATTCCTGACTGGTTTAATCCTGTAATTGCTTCATTAAGAAGAAATATTGCATCCTTGTTTCGTTCTCGCGCGAGCATTACTATTGCTAACTGACGCATGGAGGCTGAAGAAGTAACGGAGGCTTTACCAGTTCTTTGTAGAGCCTTTTTTAAACCTTCTCTTGAGTAATACTCAGCCTCATTAATCTTCCGTAACTTAAGCAAGACCTCAGCCTGTTTACGATAGAGTTCCTCTAGACGTGCCTTTTGATAATCAGGGCTACTAGCCCTTTCGTTTGGACCAATGCCAGGAGGATACATTGGGTTATACATAGCCTCAGAACTTGGAACGAATCTTTCCAGTGCCTCCAAAGCTCTTAAAAATGCAACCTCCGCTTCTTCAAATTTCCCTTGCTGAAACGCTAATTCTGCTTTGGCTTGATAGAAATTTCTCGTCCAGGCATCAGCAAAAGATGACCAATTTTGCATACCTCGAAGCCTAACAAAAGTTGCCTCTACTGATCGCATATGATTTTGGGCATTAATAAAATCACCTGCTTCGGCATACGCTTTAACAATGGCAGATTCAAGAGTAATGGATCTTCCCAAATAATTCATTGGCACTTCTGGTAGAACCATCACGGATTGATCAACTGCGGATTTAAACTCTCCGTTTGCTAACTGGGCTTCTGCAAGCTCACTAACTATATAAGATCGCGGACCAAAAGAATCAGCTTGTATCAAAGCTTTTTTTAAGTAATTAACTCTTAAATCAATCTTCCCAAGGCGCTCTGCTGCCAATGCCTTGAAATAATATTTAGACAGTAGCTCACTTTTTGACAAACTAGAGTTAATACTTTCATTTAAAAGTAATACATCAGCGTCTCTAGTCCTAAGATCAACTTGGGTTTGATTTATTAATATAACAATGTCTTGCATTGTTCGAGGAACCGATTGGGATAAACCCATTTTGGATTCATCGGAGCCAAACACTGACGAACTTAAGAAAACCAATGTTACTGTAGCGATTTTTTTGAGGTAAATTTGCATTTCAACCTCTTAGTTATAAATAGTTATCTACTTTTACTACTAAATCCTAGCAAAATAATTAATAAAAAAAGATAGCTTTTGTCTTAGATCTCACGGGTCGAGTGAGTCTTTGGCCTGCCCAGCACGATTCGAACGTGCGACCTACGCCTTAGAAGAATT
>RFQL01000143.1 GCA_009924985.1 Burkholderiaceae bacterium
TTGCCGACAAGATGGTGATTTTGTTAGGGAAATTCCTAAGTAAAAGGGTTTGAAGCCCTATTTTCCCCTGAAAATAGATGATTAAGCCATCGCCAACCGCACGCATTGTTGCAGTGCCCTGTGGCGCAGAATTCGTCTAGGCATCTTTTGCCAAATAGCATTTTCACCTCTCACTTCAATATAGTATTCCCGCACGGTAGTTGGCACATCACGATCCCTACGATAGATCGAGCATTCAATCCATTCGGGTACACCATCAATCAGAGTATTTGCTTGATTAAATACGAGGCCATTAAATTGTGGGTGATGATTTAGTAATTTTGAACACCCTTCAATTGTGATAAAGACTTGCCACTGACCGTCTTCAAATTGCGTAAAGCCGATTTCTTCTAATAGTGGATCTAAGTGCAGACTTTGCATCATGCGTAATAGGGTCAAAATTGTCTTAGCCGGCACGTCCATTTGTAAATCGATCCATGCTTTAAGTTCTGCCTCATCAATACCGAGCCCAGTAGCCGCTTTGGCTAGTTCCTTTTTAATTAGGCTGTAAAAGAGTTCAATCGATTGGGGAAGGGATTGTGTCATGTTCACTCCACCATCTGCATCCCTATGGCCCGGCTCACTATTAAAGGGGATGACTTTGCTCTTACCCATCGGCTCAACGGTTTGCAATGCGTCAGCAATCAGATCCTCTTGGATAGTTTGTATGGTGGGCAGTAAAGATTTGTTATCAACAGTATCAACACCATTTTGTTTTTCTAAAATGCTTTTCAAAGCTTCGGAGCGTTTATTGGGTGTTGCTGTTTTCTCGATAGAGTTTTTCATGATAGATCTCCTGATATGGAATTAGTTGACATGCTTAATGACTAAACGCCTGCTGTTTTGCACAGCGGTCTTGTAGTTAGTCGCAATCTCCGGATGATCAAGCTCTAATCGTTTGCTATCTAAGCGAAAAGAGGGTTTGGGTGCCTTCCAGGTGGCAAGGACTTTGCCTTCATAGGTGAGAGTCTCAGCCTCTCCCATCTGGCTCATGATGCTTTGCTTAATTGTGGAGATTTCTTCTTCTCGAATGTCGATCTCGTTATGGAGTAATTGCAGTCGCTGAGCTAGAGCCCATGTTTCTGTTTTGGCTTCTATAGTCTTTGCTGGATCACCCTTACTAAAAAGAGCTTGGCAGTCGGCCTCACTTTGGGCTGGAGGAGGAATATCTTTTGCGACACACTCACTCCAAAATAGATTTGCCTTTTCCAAGATGGTGCTTTCTAACTCCAGGTCTCGCGTAATCTCGTAAATCCGAAAGTCGCTATTACCAAAAAGGACAGCAAGATCCACTTTATTAATATTGGTAATGGCCATGTACCAAATCGATTGGCAGAGATAGCTGAGCGGCACTTCATCAGATCCAATCTCTCCCCATTCGCCAGAGCTAAAGGGATTAGCCGTTTTGCATTCCAAGATTCGGGCGGGGGAAGGATCGCCATTTTCTAAAACAAAGCGATCAACGTGCGCACTCATAAAGTCATGTTCTGGATGGATGTAGATTGATTCATCATGGATGAGCTCAAACCCCGTGGCGCGGGAGTATTCAGATGCAACAAATTCCTCGGCAAAGGATCCAAAGCGCAGCGGTAGGGAGTCAAACCTCTTTACTTCTTTACCAGTTTTTTCCATCCACACCTCTAAGGGTGATCGAAAGCGAGACAGGCCCAAAAGCGCGCCAATATCGCTGCCACCTATATATTTACTGCGATCTACGCTAAAATCATGATTAATAAGCATTTATTTAAAGTCCTTAAGATTTATTAGTAAGTTTATATATACTATTAATAATTCATAATGACTCATTATAAGGTCATTTAAATTTGATTACAAGTGCACAAATTCGTGCTGCTAGAGGCATGCTTGAATGGACTAGATCAGATCTAGCTGAGAAATCTGGGGTTGGTTTTTCCTCAATGCAAAGGCTTGAGTCTGCGAATGGTGTGCCAGGGGCCCAATTTAAAACTCTTGAGGCCTTAAAAGAGGCTTTCGAGAAAGCCGGCATTGAATTTATCGGCACACCCGAAAGCGGGGCGGGGGTTCGCTGGAAGGCCTAATTTTTGCGAAACGAACTCAATTTTTATTATTCAATTCAATGGGTTAGTATTTTTCTAAGGGCCGCTTTTCTGTACAAGCTGCTTTTAGAAAGTTTTTAGGGGGGGTATATGACGCAAGTTAAACGATCTGGCGGACCTAAAACAGTGGAAGGAAAGTCTCGATCTTCCAAAAACGCCACATCCCACGGGCTCACTTCCATGGTTCCCAGCAATTCAAATGAAAAGGCGCTGGTAGATGCCTATTCCAAGGAGCTGATTGAGTACTACAAGCCAGAGTCACCTTTGGAGCAATTGCAAATACAGCGTATTGCAACGTGCCGAGCCAAATTAGCCTATTTATATGAGCTTGAGCAGGTAAAGCTTTCTTTGGCGGCCAAAGAGCTTGAATCGCAACCAGAAAAAATTTTAGAAAAGATCCCCGGTGCCAGCGGGCTAGCGATAGGAATGGCTGGGGACTTCATTAAAAGCAGGCAGATTCATTTGCCATGCCGTCTGGACTTACCCCTCTTAGAGTCCATCTGCGATGAAATCAATCAAATGCAGGGAGAAATGGAGAATAAGCATCAGTTTGCAAGAGCCTTGCCCCGCCTAACTAAATACCTCAATAGCTACCCCGTGGTGGGTTTAAATAACACCAGTCAGTGGATGGAAAAGTTAGCGGCAGTTAGTAAGGAGATTAAATGGAATGATGAGATAGGGGGAAGCGGTCAATATGACGAGCTTATTAAAGGTTATCTGCGAAGCAAAGAGTATGAGGCCCTTATGAAAGAAGAGGCTATGAGGCCAGGGATGGAAGAATTGGAAAGACACCAAGAAGAGCGGCGCATTGCCCGTGGTCAAAAACCCAGAAAAGTAGAGCTTGAAGCAAAAGTCGATCCAAACGCTATTGCTGATTTGCCGGCCATCATGCTCCAGCTTAAACAATTTTTAGACCTACACAAAAGCCATCAAAAAGCCCAGGAGCTTGCAGCTCAATATCAAGAAATTAAGGATTTAATGCTACGGGCAATTAGCCTACCAGTAGCAGAGTCTGACCTATTAATGCGCTATCAAACCACTTTGGAGCGTCGCTTGTCCTCTGCCATTGGGGAATTGCTAGCACTGCAGCGAAGCACAAAACCCTGATATTGGGCCAAAAAAGACACAAAAAACTGTCTTTTTCTGATGGTCAAGATGTAAGAGGAGGGGGTTAAATCTCTTCTGGTGGGGCAGCTAGTAGCTTTCATCAAAAGATAATACATAATAAAAACAATGAGTTGTGAGTTTTATGCGCACTCCGCGATTAGCAGAGTTAATAAGCCCTAAACACTTCCCGCCAACATGCCGTTAACTGATTTACAGGGAAGCAGACCCATTTTGGTTGGCCCCAAACCG
>RFQL01000144.1 GCA_009924985.1 Burkholderiaceae bacterium
CGGTGGGTGGGGCTGCTTTTGGGCAGGATGGGGAGTGGCGGGGAGGCTGGCAGCCTTGGGCGCAAAGGGTCGACAGGAAGAAGGAAGGGCTGAAAATTGAGGTTCCGCCGGCAACGGCTGTTTTGATCCGGCTACGCTTATGAGCTTTTAGCCTACTTAAGGATTTAAATTCTTTCGAAAGCTAGCCCTTTAGAGTGGTAGTTGATTGCAAGCCTTGATTCGCTATTATAAAAAGGACATAAATACCCCAATTATAATGGCTTATTAGAATCATAAACATATAATAGGCAAGTACTTATGCATATAATAGCTATTTTTGATTTAGGACTCAAAAAACCATTTGCTTTTTTCGACACTTGTAGCAGATTAATCCTAATGATGAACTCTGCAGTCAGCAGAATAGTACTAACTAAGTGTGCATTTTTTGTTTGAACAGAGTTCATTTTACGGAGTCTAAATAGAATGAATAAAAGAGTAAGCCTTCGATTCGCTCTTGGAATTTTTCTAATTGGAATTTTTTCTGTCCCCAGTTCCTCTAAGGCAATTACTTATTATTGGGATACTACCCCAGGGGCGGCCAATGGTACTGGTGGAACTGGAACCTTTACGACTGCAGGAGCCACCTGGAGCACTAATACACTTGGGGATGCAACCCTTGTCGCTAATACCGGGACTACTAATGATATTGCGTATTTTCAAGGCACGAGTGGGACAGTCACTTTCAACAATGACTTAACTCAAAATGCGTTTAATGTTATTTCCAATAACTACACCTTCACCACTGCGAGTAGTACTAGCCGTAATCTGACCTCATCCACATTTACATTGGGGAATAACGTTAATCTAAATCTAACTTCATTTTCGACTGGCTCATTGAAATTTACTTCGAATTCGATCAGCGGCGGAACGGGTTCTTCAATCACTCTGACCTCAGCAAGCGGCAAGCGGGTCATTTTCCTAAATAGTGGTGCTACCGTAAACAGTACAGTGCCGATCATTTTTAATAATACTGGGACCGTTGCTGCAGGCGATTACCTTGCACTTGCTAATAATACCGGCACCGGAACCGTCAATAGCACTATCACGGGGAATTCCGGTGCAAATGATATGACTTTTTATAGTTCAGGATCGGCGCTGGTGCTGAATGGGAATATCAATGGCTCCCAAGGGGTAGCGATAGGTGGTAACGGACTCAGTGTATCCGGAAGAATTGAGTTGAATGCCTCTAATTCTTACGCAGGAAAAACATATCTCAATGGACCGCCAGTTTATGTATCGAATAATTACTCATTTAGCACGAATTCGGTTGTGGTTGCTTCCAATACAATTATCCGAGGGATCGGGGTTGCGACGACTAATCAAATTGCAAATGCCATTGAATTTGGCACATCGGGGGCAAATCTTAGTATTGGATCTGATACTACGAGTAATTCTATTTCCTATAACGGTATTGTTTCAGGTTCAGGCTCGGTCACTGCAGGAGCGAAAGCTGGATCTTATTCCGTATGGTTGATGAATACGAATAACACATTTAATGGCGGGGTATCCGCGAATAACGGAAATACTCTGTATGTGGGAAATCTAGGGAACAAGGCCGATGCCCAAAGTGCAATCGGAACTGGGGCAACTATTACTTTGGGCAGTACTGCCACAAACCTTGTTGGAGGTCTGCGCTGGGCAAAGGCCTCAGGAAACGAGACATCGGACAAGGACTTTGTGATTGCCGGTAACGCCGCGATTTTGGCCAACGGGGCGACCAATGCGAGTCTGACGCTGAGTGGAGCAATCAATTCCACCAACGCCACTAACAAGACGATTACATTTGCTGGCTACAACACTAATACACTAACGATCAATGGCCTCATCAATGAATTCACTGGAACCACCAACGGCGTTATCATTGGTGTCAGTAGCTCTGGAACCGTGGTGCTTGCAAACACAAACAACAGTTTTAGTGGTGCAGTCACAATCACGAATAACAACAGTGGACAGAGCACCGTGCTTTCGGTCGCTAATATTGGTAATGCGAATGCACTTAGCACTTTAGGGAAAAACGGGACGATCAACTTTGGAAGCTCCTCTGCCGGGGCCCTCACCACTTTAAAATACACCGGTACGGGTGAAATCTCTGACAAGCTGATCAACCTTACGAGTGCAAATGGTGGAGTAATCTTGGATCAGTCGGGCACAGGCAACTTGAAATTTACCAGTGCGATCACCGCGACTGTGGCAGGTGCCAAAGTGATCACCCTGCAGGGTTCCACAGCGGGCACGGGTGAACTGGGTGGAGACATTTCCGATCTTGGAAATGTGACCACCCTGGTTAAGTCTGGCTCGGGAACCTGGAAACTATCGGGCAGCAATAGCTATAGTGGGACTACCGAGTTGAAACTTGCAGGGGTTTTACAAGTTGGATCAACAAATTCACTTTCGAAAAATACTTCCCTGTTGGGTGCGAGTAGTAGCGCTGCCACAGCAACTTTGGATCTAACGGCCAGTGTGGATTATATTGCGAATTCGTATGGAACTACTAGCACTGGCGGTTTTAACATGAACTTCACCAACAGCAGTGGTAGCGCAGCGACCCTGAGGTTCACGAATGCGAACAACTACATAACCGTAGCGGCTAACAATAGCGCCGGTCGGTCTTTGATCAACCAAAGCTCACTTCTAGATGTAAAGTTTGACGGAAACATTGAAATTGGATCCACTACGAACGGGGTCATTGAATTCGGAGGGGCTGGGAATTTCCGCGTTGATGGTGCGATCACGAATAGTGGAACTGCAGTTCGCGGCTTACAGAAAACAGGAGTTGGGGCTTTTACATTGGCTGGAACGAATAACTACAATGGGACGACAGCCGTGGATGGCGGGACGCTGGAGGTAGGGGCCTTGGGGGTCCTGCCGACGGCCAATGCGATCACAGTGGCTAACGGAGCCACCTTACGGTTCCTCAAATCTTCAGGGGTTATCAGCGTAGGATCTTTGACGAATGCAGGCACCTTAGAACAGAATCTGGTCACTATTACCAACTCGGGGGCAGGCAGTGAATTTGACAGGGTCGGCCATAAAAGTGAACGGAAGTCCTTCATTGGACTCATACACCCTAGTGACAGGAACTTCGCTGACCGGGACTCCAACTCTCAGTTCTTCGATACCCAACTACAAATTAAGCAACTCGCCTACCTCCCTCCTTCTTGTGAAGAAGGCAACTCCTGCGGTTGTGGTGACGCCTGGCTCCTATACTTATACCGGCTCAGCCCAAGGGCCGAACAGAGAGCAAGTAAGCACAGGTGGATCTGCAGGCGCAATCAGCTTAAGCTATAGCGGGACGACTTCCTCGGGGGCAACCTATGGGCCTTCGTCTACACAACCCACTGTACCTGGCTCCTACACGGTGACCGCAACGACTGCCGAGGATCCAAACTATCTTGCCGGCACCTCGTCCGCC
>RFQL01000145.1 GCA_009924985.1 Burkholderiaceae bacterium
GCCGGTAATCATTGTGGAAGGAGAGATCGACGCTCTGACATTGGTGGAATGCGGAGTGGAGAATGTTCTGTCGGTTCCCGCTGGTGCGCCCATGAAGGTCAAGGATGGGAAGATCGATGCATCAGAAGATAGGAAGTTTGCGTTTGTATGGAATGCGTTCGATGTTCTGTCGAAGGTTCCCCACGTTACGTTGGCAGTGGACACTGATACTGCGGGCCAAGCACTTGCTGAAGAACTAGCCCGCAGGATTGGAAAGGACAAGTGTCGGCTCACCTCGCATGAGTTCAAGGATTTAAACGAGGCGTTCCTCGCAGAAGGCAGGGAGAAGGTTCTTCAGGTCCTTGACCATGCTACGGCCTACCCAGTCGCTGGACTGAGCGAGGCATCTAAATACGAGGAACGTTTAAACGACCTCTGGAGCAAGGGCAATGGCAAAGGAGCCAGCACCGGCTACAAGAACGTTGACCAGATTTACACGATTGCGCAGGGGCAACTGAGCATCATCACGGGTTACCCAAGTTCGGGTAAGTCAAACTTCGTGGATCAGATGATGGTCAATCTTGCCAAGACCGAGGATTGGAAGTTTGCCGTTTGTAGCTTTGAGAACCAGCCGGAGATCCATATCAGCAGGTTCATGGAGATCTACAAGGAGAAACGTTTCCTTGAGGGGACAAACAGGATGACCGAGGAGGACCGGGCATCAGCGTTTAAATGGGTCAACGAGCACTTTTTGTTTCTGGACTCCGAAGGGGCAGAACCTTCAACGATTGATTCGATTCTGGAGAGGGCGCGGGTAGCAGTGGCAAGACTCGGCATCAGAGGACTTGTAATTGACCCGTACAACTACATCGACAACAACAAAGGACAGGCAGAAACAGAATTCATCTCGCATATGCTCACGCGAATCCAATCATTTGCCAAAGCATACGGAGTGCATGTGTTCTTTGTTGCGCATCCATCTAAGATCACCCGTAGTGGTATGGACTTGCCTAGACCAGATGGTATGGCCATTTCAGGTTCGATGGCATGGTGGGCCAAAGCAGACTGTGGCGTCACCATCCATCGGGGCGAGGGTAACGAGGTTGAGGTCGCAGTGTGGAAGTGCCGGTATCGGTGGGTCGGGCATCAGGGCGAAACGAGCCTACGCTACGACAAGACTACCGGGACATACTGGCATCAGGAGGACGCTTTCTAACGCATCCCCACGACATATGCTACCCCACGATTCGCACCGAGAATCGCTACCCCACGAAATGTGGGGTTTTTTTTAACCTATCGACACGTTAAAAAGCGGCAGTAAGTATTAACGCATGTTTAAACGCATCCCCACGATTTTTGAAGGCGCTCAACGATGAGCATCTTCAAATTGTTTAAACGCTAACCCACTTGGGGCGGCAACGGTGGGGCGCCCCAGCCGTGCCCCAGCACCGTGCCCCGTTTAAACGCAGACTGACGGCGATTCAAAAAAAAGCTGACGGCGATTCAAAAAAAGCTGGGTTAAGGAAAAAAAGCTGGGTTAAGGAATGTTTAAACGCATCCCCACGATTCGAGAATCGCATCCCCAGGACATACGCATCCCCACGAAATTTAGACGCAATGGGTGGCTGGGTTAGGCGTAATGGGTAGGTGGGTTTAAACAGTTATCCACAATTGTGCATAAGCTCACGGCATGATCCACGTTTAAACGGCGCTGTACCCGGCGGAGTATCCGACGACGTTGAGTTTAAACGAAAAAAAACCCGGCAATTAAACCGGGCTTTGCTTTAATAGAAAAACTAGTGTCAAAGGATGCGCACTCGGCGCATCCCGTGATCAATCCTTGTTTACGGTTTCAAGAAGTTTGCTAAAGGTGCGCTCGCCCAATTCGCTGACATTCATTACGTTAACCGAATTGACAAAGCACCGCTCAATGTAACGCGCTTGAATGCCAATGCCGACCAATTTGACATTGTTCTTTTTGGCAATGGATTCAATATATTGCATGTGCTCGACATTGAATCCCGCGCTATCCGTAAGCATAAACAGAATGCGCTTTTGTTCTTTGCGTTGAAGCAATGATTGCAATCCGAGATATGCTGATGCATAGTCCGGAGTGCCACCGCAAACCATGTCATGCATGTAACCCAATTTTGGTGCAGCTTGCGTTAATGATTCTCCCCATTCTTTAAATGGAATCAGCGTGACCATAGACTTATCAATGCTAATTCCCTTGTTTAAAGGGTTCGCATGAATGTCAACAACCCGATCCGAACCCTGAAAACCAGTGATAGCCCATGCGCAATTGGTGCGAGCGAATATCTTAGCCAATTGAATCGAAATTGATTGCGCCGTTCTGATTTCAATGCCATTCATTGAACCCGAACAATCAACCATCAATTGCACCGCCGTTTTAATAGCGGGCTTATGGGTCCGCGTTTTAAATATATCTGGCGATCCATTTGCCATCCGAGTTAATGCTCGCAAATCCACGCGCCCGGATTCTTGGTGCGTATTCCAACCGATATTGTCAACCGATTGCAACAAACGCAATAGATTAGCAGTAGTGGCGCCCATGTTAGCAATGGGCGCATTGAATTGCGACGAATAAACAGTTTGTCCGTAACCCTTATCCATTACATTCCCCAATTAAAAGAGACAATAGTTGGTTTGCCAATTGCTGGCCGTGGATTAGATTCACTGATGGAATCAGAGTGCTTACCTAATTCCGATTCGATAAAGGTATTGGGTTCCGGATTGCGCCCACCTTTACCTTTACCCTTGGATTGCTTTCCCGTTGGCTTATCACTCTCGCCAGAACCCTCGCCAGAACCCTCGCCATCCGGGTTATTAGGTTCGCCACGGGCCGATTGATCCTCGCCAGTACCCTTACCCTTACCCTCGCCAGATTGCTCGCCAGAACCCTTAGAATCGCCATCGCCATCCTCGCCAGATTGCTCGCCATTCTCGCCAGCATCCTCGCCATTCTCGCCAGAACCCTCGCCAGATTCTGGCTTATTGGGTTGATTGGGTTGATTGGTTGGATTGTGCAAATGCCGATTCAATTCGATTGCAATTGAAACGATATCGGCGGTGTCAGTAGCATTCTGCGCATCAATCAATGCATTGCTTTTTGACACAATTTCAGGAAAGCAAATAGGGTAACCATTTAAACGGCGTCCTTCAATTGCCAGCATAAAGGGTACATTCTTTAGATCATTGGGTTTAACGTATCCATCCTTGCGCAGAATGTTATTGACTAACTCGACAAACAATGATTTAGAATTGTTTGCTCTGCCAGATTTAATCACTGCCAATTCAATGCGAGGGTCCTCTAATCCATTGATCAATGCGGAAACGAATTGACCATGGTTTTTTGTTGCGCTATCCCATGGCGCATTTTGGGTATACCATGCATGGCCCAATTCATGGAGGATAAATGCCACGCTGTTATTGAACGTCACTGTTGGCAC
>RFQL01000146.1 GCA_009924985.1 Burkholderiaceae bacterium
TGAGGGTTTGCTTTTCTGGTGGGCCCACCAGGACTTGAACCTGGGACCAAAGGATTATGAGTCCTCTGCTCTAACCAACTGAGCTATGGGCCCTAAGCATTGATTGTAATTGAGGGGTCCGTGCTCTTACCACTTCTAAGCATTACTTGCATTTTACATAATTTTGATATACATTAATAGATGTATATCTTATGGAGTTAATCATGATTGTTTCCAAGTGGGGCAATAGTCTAGCCATTCGACTGCCCTCCCAAGTGGTTGAGTATTTGAAACTAAAAGAGGGTGATGACATCGAGATTCAAGTTGCCGATAAAAAACATTTTCAGGTTAGGAAGAAACCTTCTCTGGAAGATAGGATTGAAGGTCTGAGAAAATTTCGTGGCCGCATGCCCGATGATTTTCACTTTAATAGATCTGAATTAAATGAACGCTAACAAAATTTTTTTTGATACAAATACTCTTCTTTACTTACTATCAACAGATAACAATAAAGCAAATTGGGTAAGTAAAAATTTACAGCACTCCAATGTTATTAGCATTCAAGTTCTTAATGAATTTACGTCTGCCAGTCTTAGGAAAATAAAATTAACCAGCACTGAGTTAGATGAGTTTTTGGATTTATTTACATCAACGTTTAATGTTAGATCGTTAGATATGTGCACCTTTGAAACTGGATTAACAGTTTCAAGACGATATGGTTATCAACACTATGATGCAATGATCATCGCAGCCGCTTTACAAGCTGGTTGCGAAAGGCTGTACTCAGAGGATATGCAGCATCAACAAATCATTAATAAAAAACTAGAAATCGTAAACCCATTTGTTTAAATAGGTTTACGACAATAAAAACTAAAATAGTTAATCTTCCTCAAGGAAGGTCTTTAGCTTATCGCTTCTACTAGGATGACGCATCTTACGAAGGGCTTTGGCTTCGATTTGACGAATTCGCTCACGCGTTACATCAAACTGTTTGCCAACCTCTTCCAACGTATGGTCGGTACTCATCTCAACACCAAAACGCATGCGCAAAACTTTTGCCTCACGCGGTGTTAATGAATCCAAGACATCTTTAACCACATCCCGCATCGAGTCATGAAGTGCAGCATCGGCAGGGGCAAGAGTATTAGAATCTTCAATAAAGTCGCCCAAATGGGAATCCTCATCATCACCAATTGGAGTTTCCATAGAGATGGGCTCTTTAGCGATCTTCATGATCTTACGAATCTTATCCTCTGGGATTTCCATTTTTAGAGCTAGGGTTGCTGCATCGGGCTCATGGCCAGTCTCTTGCAATATCTGACGACTAATACGATTCATCTTATTGATGGTTTCAATCATATGCACTGGAATGCGGATGGTTCGTGCCTGATCCGCAATCGATCGAGTAATGGCCTGACGAATCCACCAGGTTGCATAGGTTGAGAACTTATAACCACGGCGATACTCAAACTTATCAACTGCTTTCATTAAGCCAATATTGCCTTCTTGAATCAAATCCAAGAACTGTAAGCCACGATTGGTGTACTTCTTAGCAATAGAAATGACCAGCCGTAAATTAGCTACGGTCATTTCGCGCTTAGCTTCCCGAGCACGTTTCTCGCCCGCAATCATTTGCTTATTGACTTCTTTAAGCTCATTAAGTGGCAATACTACTTTTGTTTGGATATCAATCAGTTTTTGTTGTAATTCTTGAATTGCAGGTACATTGCGCTCTAACAATGCGCTATAGGGCTTAGAGTCCTTAAGCAGATTACCGGTCCAACGTAAGTTCATCGACATCTTCGGAAACGCTTGTATTACCTCTGAACGAGGTACACCAATTTTATCAACCAAAATACTCACAATACCGCGCTCGAGCTTCCAGACCTCATCGACTTGCGAACGCATGGTGTCACAAAGTTTCTCAACACTCTTAGCGGTCAAACGAAATCCCAGCAATTCATTCCGAATCACATCTTGTGCTTTGAGATAACCAGGGGAGTTATAACCATCGCGATCATGGGCGCGACGCATTTTATCGAACTGAGTCCGAATGACTGTAAATTTCTCAAGTGAGCGCTGTTTTAACTCCTCCAATTGTTTAGCGCTCGCAGTGCTAGAACCACCACCGCCACCGCCGCCTTCTTCATCATCACCCTCTTCGCCCTCATCCATCATCTCAAGCTCATCGGGTTCATCAGGTGCCATAGGAATATCAACTGCATTGGGGTCGACTAAGCCATCAACAAACTGATCGATCTCCATCTCGCCGCTTGTAATCTTGTCGACATTGCCTAAGATTTCAGTAATCGTCACCGGACAAGCAGACAAAGCCATCACCATGTCTTTGAGGCCTGCCTCAATCTTCTTGGCAATCACAATCTCACCCTCTCGGGTTAACAGATCAACCGTGCCCATCTCGCGCATATACATCCGCACTGGATCGGTTGTGCGCCCAAACTCAGAATCAACGGTTGAGAGAGCTGCCTCTGCCTCCTCTTCAGCCTCCTCTTCCGAACTGGCAGTATGGCCATGCTCATTGAGTAGTAAAGTCTCTGCATCGGGTGCTTGTTCGTATACCGTAATACCAATATCGTTCAATAAGCCAATTAAGGTCTCCAATGCATCCGCATCCGATAACTCATCTGACATCACGTCATTCATTTCTCCATGGGTCAAATACCCCTTGGATTTACCCATTTTGATGAGGGTCTTAAGCCGTGAACGACGAAGCTCTTGTTGTTCTTCGGTGCCGAGCTGCTGTGCAGCAAATTCTTTTAAGAGGGCTTTTTCTTTTGCTTTGCGATCACGCGCTTTTTGCCGATCGGTACGGTTATCAACACCCGGTTCACTGATGACCTCAACTTTGGGTTTGCGGCCTCGAGTTTTTTTTACTGGCTGACCATTCTCATCGAGCTCAATAGCCGCTTCCTTTGCTTTTAACTTCGCGGCCTTTGCATCTGCTTTGGCCTGCTCTTTGGCAGCTTTCTCTTGGGCTTTTTTGAGGGCCTTTTCAGCTACTGCCTTTTTAGCCAACTCTTTGGCAGTCAATTTTGGTACAGCCTTGACCGACTTGGCAGCAGGTTTAGCAGTTTTACCGAGGGGCTTCGCTATAGGTTTAGCACTTCCTTTTTTAACAGGGGCGGTAGTTGGCTTAGCTCGTACCTTGCTTATAGTCTTTGCAATTGGCTTGACCGCTTTCTTAGCAATTGGTTTTGTGGGTTTGGCTTTTACAGAAGGCTTGATCTTTTTAACAGGGACCTTGGTTGTCTTTACCGGTGTCTTTGCATTACTAACCGGTTTTGTAGATTTTTTATGCGCGGGCACTTTGGAAACTGGTTTTTTCATTGTCATCTTTGCAATGGTGAGTCTTATAAGTTAGTAATCACTTACATTAAGCTTATTTGGCATTGATAGGGCCTGGTTATGCCGTTTCTATCATTT
>RFQL01000147.1 GCA_009924985.1 Burkholderiaceae bacterium
GAGTGCGCCTCGTCGAACGGGCTATCCACGAGGGTATCGACGGGCGACGCTATCTGGTATTGCACGGGCACCAATTGGACGGACTGGTTCTTTTCAATCGGCTGCTCGAGCGTGTGGGGTCCCGGCTTTACGACTGGATTCTGGAATTCAACCTGCATTTGAACCGACTCCGTCGACGGTTGGGCTTCGGATACTGGTCCGTCGCCGCCTACCTGAAATTTCAAGCCAAGGGAGCTGTTCGATACGTCACCCAGTACGAAGAAGCCATGGTGCGCATGGCCCGGCAAGCCGGGGTTGAAGGGGTTATTTGCGGTTTTTATTATTGTGGTTTTAGTTAACCCTGTCTTTTCGCAGACCCCTCAAGGAATTGCTCGTGAGTCAACAGCGAGTGCGGTTACTTGCTACAAGTCATCCATAAAAGAACCGCTCACTTTCTATGGCAATCCAATGGATACATTTACCCTTTATGACGGAACAAGGTGGAAGGTGTCGAGTGGCGGGGCTTATGAATACATTCCCGTCCGTTATCGAAATGTTCTTATTTGTCCTAGTGAGGAGTTGTTAGTAATAGACAAGAGGGCCATTACGGTTTCAAGGGTGAACCAATAAAAATCAGCAAGGAAAGCTAGAGTCAGCAATCCTAGGCCCTGGTTGATTCCGCCCCGGGCCACCAAGAAGCACCAAAACCACCTTCGGGTGGTTTTTTCATTTACAGAAGATTAATTCCAAAACCTTTCATCAGCAAAGCAAATAAGCCAAAGCAGATAACAGTTATCACCACGCAAGCTCCCATGGTTATCCAGAATCCTAGCCTGGGAAGTAGGTATGGAAATAATAGAAACATAGGCAATGCTGGAATCACATACCAGAAGGTGTAATAAGCGTGATTAGCTATCTTCTCTTCGGGTTGGTTTTCTACATACAGCCATACAAGTGTTAGAAGAGTCATTAATGGCAATGCCGCAATAAAACCGCCTAACCTATCACTGCGTTTGGCAACCTCAGAAATGAATACAACCATTCCTGCTGTTAGTAGATATTTGGTGATGATCCAAGCCATAGAAGCCTTTATTGTGTGTGCCTACTTCATTATAGGAATGTCGTTTAAAACGACAAATCTAGCAAATGGGCATAGAATGGAATTATGAGAAGGATATGTGTCGCACTTTGCTTTAGTTTGTTTGCCAGCTTGATTCATGCGGCAGTGATGCCCATTGATTTATCGGCACACCAGCCTCAGCATCAAGTTGCTGTTACTGATAACTCAGACCATCATTGTGATGAGCTGGTGAGCAACTCTCAAGATTCAAATACTAATCAACCTTGCCATGGCGATAGTTACCAATGCTGTTTAGGCTTGGTAGTTATTCCAATGTTAAGTATTGAGCTATCAGTAGCTTCAGCCCATGCCTTACCTTCAACGGGCTCATCATTGGTTCTTCAGCCAATGATTAATTTCATCTATAAACCTCCAAAAGCCTAAGCTAATTTTTTAGTACAAGTTAGTTTGATTTGTGACATCTAGTCACGCTTATATTTTGGAGAAGCACAATGAACATGACTCACTACATGGAGTTGTTGGCTGTTAATCAGCCTTGGAATTTAATTATCTTTATGGCCATACCAATTGTTTTGGCGGAAACCTTAGCAATCACTGAGTTATACCTACTCTTTACTCGCAAGTTTGATGGCGCTGTTTACTATCTCAATCGTTTTTCTGGGATGGCTGTTGGCGTCTACTTTGTTGGGATCATTTACTACATTGTGATGAATGCCATCATTCCTATTACACAGGCAGGTGAGTGGAGAACCATAATTGATGTGATTGCTGTTGCTACTTATGTAATAGCAGGTTTGCCACTGATTTGGATTGCTCTGCAAGAGTTGGGCTTAGTTAATCGAGCGCTAGATCAAATGGGCAAACTTAAGATCCATGCGATTTGTGTTGCCTTGTTCTTGGTATTTGGACACATTGCCATGATTGCCGGCATGCTTGATCCGGGCATTCTTGGCTATAAAGGAGCGAGCGCTCATCAAATGGGTTCCGGAGCTAATGACCATGAGTTTTGTCATCCTGATGGGCATGGAGACATGACGAAGGATCATCAGCAAATGAAAAAAACCATGCCGATGAATAAGCAAGGCCATAGTCATTAATAAAAGGTTTGCCCGCAAGGGCAATCTTTATTTTAAGAAAGGGATAGTTAATATGAGATCGGTAAATCAGCAAAGAAGGCTTATTTCGTTTGGCTTGGTTTTATTACCTACATTAAGTTTTGCTGTAACAGAGAAGCCCTTAATTACGATGTGGAAAAGTCCAACTTGTGGATGCTGTAAAGATTGGGCGGCGTACTTAGAAAAAAATGGCTTTCATGTAAAGGCAATTGATATCGGTAATACTGAAATGCGTCAAAAGCTAGGAATGCCAGTTCAGTATGGTTCATGCCATACCGCTCAAATTAATGGTTATGTAATCGAAGGACATGTGCCCGCTAAAGAAATTAAGCGACTCTTGGCAGAAAAACCCAAGGCAATTGGACTGACTGTTCCTGCTATGCCGATTGGCTCACCGGGCATGGATGGCCCTGAATACAAGGGCAGAAAAGATCCTTATGATGTTTTATTGATTGGGCTAAATGGTATGCCCTCGGTCTATCAGGCCTATAAGTAGAGTCAGAGATTCTCAGTGCTGTGGCGGTTGATTGGTGCGGGGATGACAACATATCTATACACACAGAAAAAATGCCCCTCGCAAGATTCTGATTTCATTGCCAAATTTGACCGACACAAGGACGCACAATTTTTAGACAAGTCGAGACTGGTGACCCAAGCCCTTGAAATCAAAGCGAAAGCGGTCTATCGGAGGATATTTGAAAATCCTTGTGTCGGTGGTTCGATTCCGCCCCGGCCCACCAAGAATCACAAAAACCACCTTCGGGTGGTTTTCATTTGATTAAACAGAAAGGCTATAGCTATTTGTGTATATTGAATGTAGTTAAAGCTCTTTTTGTGCCCTATACCTAAACTTATATATAAACTAACCAATTTAATGATTGCATTGCAATGATTAATCTATTATCTCTTTGAGCATTTATTTTTAGAACATATTTTCTGAGGGGAAAAATAATGACAACAAAAAACGGTATTGAGCGTTCAGGCCGTCGTAATGCTCTTAGACTTGGCTTAGGCGCTGCATCTTTTGCAACAATTACGTCGGCAACAACAGCAGAGGCCGCAACCCCAAAAACTCCCTTTGCGGTAAGCCAAACTTATATTCCGATTGCTGATAGCGCTCAGCAATTTCCGGTAAGGCGGATTTATTGCATCGGACGAAATTATGCGGCACATGCCATTGAGATGGGCTCTGACCCAACCCGGGAGCCACCTTTTTTCTTCCAGAAGCCAAGTGATGCAATTCAG
>RFQL01000148.1 GCA_009924985.1 Burkholderiaceae bacterium
CTCATTTACGATCTATCCTTGTACCGAATTCAAAATAAGAGGTTCTAAAGGGCGAATTGCTCAAACCTTCAATTTTAAGGTAAAAAGTGGTTACCCTGCTCAATCCTGCCTAACTTATAAAAAATAGAGATTTAAAGGAGAAATACGTGGCTTCCAACATCATGAAAGAATTTAGGGCCTTTGCCGTTAAAGGCAATGTGATCGACCTGGCGGTTGGAGTCATTATTGGGGGCGCATTTGGAAAAATTGTGGATTCATTAGTGAATGACATTGTCATGCCCCTCATTTCGACCCTCTTGGGGGGCAGAATTGACTTCACTAACCTATTCATTGTCCTTGGATCCGTACCAGATAATGTGCCGCGAACCTTTGATGCCCTCAAAAAGGCAGGTATACCTATCTTTGCCTATGGCAACTTCATCACAATCTCGATCAACTTCATACTCTTGGCTTTTGTGATCTTCCAAATGGTGAAAATCGTTAACAAAATTAGATTGCAAGATGAAGAACCAAAGCCGACTCCGCCAACTCCCGAGGATATTCTTTTATTGAGAGAAATTAGGGATGGTTTAAAAAGAAATAAATAAAAATGTTTGAGCTATATCAGGCAGATTTTTTACTAAAGCATATTCATCTTAATTAATTCCCCTTATTCTTACTAAGAATGCCAACAAACTTAAGTTGCATTCAATTCTATGTCGATTTCTCCGGACAGGTATTTTTAATACTAGTTTGTTTAATGTTTAACCTCGAAACTACTCAAGGCATTTCTTATAAAAACCCATGCTAGTTAAATATAACTTCACAGTAGTGATCACTCGATAATTTTGTGGCAAAGATATCTGTTAGAAATAATTGTACTGACTTAGTAAATCGCTTCCTTTAAAAAAAACAGGGATATGCATGGTAGCGCATATTTAAAACTGTACTGAATTTTAAGCAATTTGCTAAATGCTCAGTTAGATATGCCACTAACCGCATAGCCAAGTACTTATCAATCAAATTCGGTAAGGAATTGTTAATAGCGACAAAAATTAAAAATTAAACCCCACAATGAAAAACCCACTGTGTTGCCACAGTGGGTTAATTTACAACTACGCTCTAATTGTTAACTAACTTACATTAGCATCCGATTAGAAAGTGTGACGCAAACCTACGGCGTACATACTGCCATCTAACTTGCCACCATTTGCTACACCAGAACCTTTAACCTCTTGTGCACCATAGATACCGTAAGCAGTTGTTCTCTTGCTAAAGGCATAGGTTGTTCCTAATTGATAGCCTTTGATATCAGCAGCAGCAAGAGCTACAGTCGCAGTAGCTGAAATCATAGTGGTGCTATTTGCACCGTTGGTACGAGTACCTGTGAAGTAGTTTGCCCAAACGTCAATGACTTTCGTCACAGGAGCTTTTACACCTACCTCTGTCAGCTTTACATCCTGCAAGGATTGGTTAGTAGCTGTCACGTTTAAGTTCTCAATCTTATTTTGAGTATGCAAAGCAAATGCTTGAGCAATTCCAAAATTATAGTTAGCGCCAAGCATCTTAGTGGTGCGTTTTAGGTTTGAAACGTTCGCTGTAGATACAGCCTCGACAACCATACCAGTATCAACGCGAAGGTTATTCACACCAGTAAAGGAAATGCTACCACCACTAACTTTCGCTCCAGCAGATGGCGTGGTGTCCGATGCTGAGTAAGAATTTTGCGCTGTTTGTAACTGAACAACAACACCATTAATGGTAGGAGAAATATAAGTAACAGCATTGTCGTAGAAAACGTTGTGTGGAC
Source organism: Burkholderiaceae bacterium (assembly GCA_009924985.1). Lineage (GTDB taxonomy): Bacteria > Pseudomonadota > Gammaproteobacteria > Burkholderiales > Burkholderiaceae > Polynucleobacter. Next base: position 1,790 of record RFQL01000148.1, read on the forward strand.
GAACCGCTGGTGTTTGTGTTGAGGTCAGCTGATATACGTTGTCCAAACCTGAATACAAGCTACCTAAAGTGTTATTAGCGCCACCGGCCAAATTGCTAGCAATTCCGCCATGTATTGCACTTTCTTGCCGTCCAAGACGCAGTGTGCCCATGCTTTTATCTGAAAGGCCGATGTAGGAATAGCGAGGACCAAAACCACGGAATCCGCCTGTCGCAGTTGCGTTTGTAGCACCAGCAACTGCCGTTGCGGCTTGACCCGCTCCAGGATCGCCTGTACCACCATTACCAATGTTGCCTAAGTCAAACTCGAGAACAAATTGTGCGCTAAGCCCGCCGCCTAAGTCCTCAACACCTCTAAAACCTAAGCGCGATGTACTCAATGCGCCATCGCCGTTGACGGTATTTCGTACCTTCTGTGTTGTAGCGGTTTGTCCAGCGCCGACAGCTGTTTGACTTGCTTCGATAGCTGTATATGAGGCATCCATTACACCATACACGGTCACGCTGGACTGAGCTTGTGCTGCACCAGCAAATGCGCCCATTGCTGCTAGCGCTAGTAGTGATTTTTTCATTGTTTAAATCTCCGTTAATTAAGAAATGCCCGAATTACTTCCAGACACAGAGGATTATCCTGTTTTTGCATGCAAATACAGCCTTTTAAGGCTTTTATATGGTTATTCGTTGTATTGCTACAACAGCGATTTTTATTGAAATGTTTTGTTTTAAATCAAATACTTATAGATCTAAACTGTTTTTTCTTCTGTAGATTCTGTTTTGGGTAGGTAGAAACGAGCAATAAAGAGTCCAAGCTCATAAAGAATGCACATCGGAATCGCTAATAAAAGCTGAGATAGCACGTCTGGGGGGGTAACAACAGCCGCGATGATGAAGGCGCCGACGATGACATACGGTCTTATCTCTCGTAGTTTTTCAATGGAGACAATGCCCATTTTGACCAAAACCACCACCACGACCGGGACTTCAAAGGTAATACCAAAGGCTAAAAAGGTCGACATGGCAAAACTGAGGTACTTATCAATATCAGTCGACATCTCAGCGCCTAATGGGGCGTTATAGCTTGCCATGAACTGAAAGACCGTTGGGAACACTAAAAAATAGGCGAATGACATGCCGATCAAAAATAGTGAGTAACTACTTACTACCAATGGAAGAACCAACTTCCTCTCATGGGTATAAAGGCCTGGGGCAATAAAAGCCCAAACTTGGTAAAGAACAATTGGCAGGGCAATTAAGAAGGCTACCAGCATAGTGACCTTCATCGGCACAAAGAAAGAACCGGTGACATCGGTGACGATCATCTTGCCACCTGCCGGTAAGGAATCTAACATCGGCTTGGCAAACAAATGGAAGATGTCGGGAGCCCAGTAGACCAAGGAAACAAACACAATGATCACGGCGATGGCCGACTTTACTACTCGATCTCGCAACTCAAAGAGATGCGACATGAAGGTTTCTTGAAAACCCTCTTTTTGCTCTGTCTCTTTGGTGTCGAAGTTTGTATCAGACATCGTTGATTTTAATGTTCTGTTGATTATTTGTTTAGTGTTTTGGGTTTACTTATGCAACGCTGGTCGCTTAAAGCGCTTCAC
>RFQL01000149.1 GCA_009924985.1 Burkholderiaceae bacterium
GGTTGCGCGCATGGTGATGATGACCTGTCACTTTACCGGCAAGGTTCCATTTCATACGGTTTATGTGCATGGCTTAGTGCGGGATGCTGAGGGCCAAAAAATGAGTAAGTCCAAAGGCAATACCTTGGATCCCATTGATTTAATTGATGGTATTGATCTCGATAGCTTAGTTAATAAGCGTACTTCTGGTCTGATGAATCCTAAACAAGCAGAGAGTATTACCAAAAAGACAAAAAAAGAATTTGCGGATGGTATCCCCCCCTTTGGAACCGATGCCTTGCGCTTTACCTTTGCCTCACTGGCCTCATTGGGTCGCAATATAAATTTTGATCAGAAGCGTTGTGAGGGCTATCGTAATTTTTGTAATAAGCTCTGGAATGCAACTCGATTTGTCTTGATGAACTGCCCTGGTGATGAGAAAGATAATGGTTTTGCTCCATGCGATAACCAATGTGGTCCTGACGGCTATTTAGATTTTTCAGCGGCTGATCGCTGGATCGTATCGATCCTGCAGCGTACCGAGGCAGACGTCGCCAAGGGCTTTGCCGATTACCGCTTTGACAATATTGCCACAGCAATTTATCAATTTGTTTGGGATGAATACTGTGACTGGTATCTGGAGTTAGCAAAAGTACAATTACAAACAGGTACTCCTGCGCAACAGCGCGCTACGCGTCGTACTCTGTTGCGGGTTCTAGAAACAATCTTGCGTCTTGCCCATCCCATTATTCCTTTCATTACAGAAGAGTTATGGCAAACCATTGGGCCCAAGAGTGGTAAAAATCTATCTCAGCAACCCTCTCAGTCCATTTCTTTACAAGGCTATCCAGTTTTCGAGCCCAAGAAAATTGACCCCAAGAGTGAAGTGTGGATGAATGAGGTCAAAGCCATTATCGATGCCTGTCGTAATCTTCGTGGCGAAATGCAAATCTCACCAGCACAGAAAGTGCCCCTGTGGATTACTGGTAACTCATTATTCTTAGAAAAAGCTGCTCCTTATCTTGGCGCCCTAGCCAAGCTATCTGAAGTCAAGATCATTAATGATGAATCGCAATTTGAGCGAGACGCCCCAGGAGCCCCAATTGCCCTTGTTGGTCAAAATAAATTACTTCTCAAGATTGATGTTGACCCGAAAGCCGAGCATGCGCGCCTATCCAAAGAAATTACTCGCCTCGCAGGGGAAATTAATAAGTGTCAGAATAAATTAGGCAATGAAGGTTTTGTAGCACGTGCACCGGCAGAGGTCATCGAGCAAGAGAAAAAGCGACTTGCTGATTTTGAAGTCAACCACGCTAAACTGAGTCAGCAGTTAGCAAAATTAGCTCAATGACCCATCCCATTTAAGCAAATGCATAATTTGGGATGGGTCTTGGTAATTTTTTTGGATCCGCTTTAAAACGTTGGGTTACATCCCATAAATCCACAGCAGATTGCATTTGCAACCAGCTTTCAGGAGATCCTCCAACTGTCTTTGAAATCCGTAGTGCCATCTCAGCGCTAATTGAGCGCTTTTCAAGCAAAATTTCTGATACGGTCAAGCGGCTCACTCCTAAATATTCTGCTAAAGTCGATTGACTAATCGCCAAAGCAGGCAAAATATCCTCCCGTAGTATTGCTCCGGGATGAGTGGGTCTGCGCAATGGATTACGTAGGCTTTTTTTAACTGTCTTCATTAGTGATAATCCTCCATGTTTACATTAACAGCATCAGAGCCCTTAAACTCAAAGCTAATTCTCCAATTACCCGATACTGATGCTGCATAGACACCTCTCCTCCTGCCTTTTAACCCATGAAACTTATACCCAGGCAAGTCCATATCATTTGGAATTCTTGAGACATCTAGTCGGTCAAGAATGCGTTCGATGCGTGATGCAAATTGTGCTGGAATTCCCCTTAAACTTCCCTTTATGTAAAACAACTCTAGGCCACGGTGCTTAAAATGGATAATCATTAACACATTGTAATGTACTTAATTACAATGTAATGCATTACATTACAATATGTCAACTGTAATAAAAGCATTTAAAGTGCCAACGAGGACAGGGCATAATCATCACTATGAACACTAAACCGATCACAAAAGCCGTCTTTCCCGTCGCAGGGCTTGGTACGCGCTTTCTGCCTGCCACCAAGGCAAGCCCCAAAGAGATGCTCAATGTGGTGGATAAGCCCTTGATTCAATATGCTGTGGAAGAGGCCATCGCTGCAGGTATTACCGAAATGATTTTTGTTACTGGGCGCAGTAAACGTGCAATTGAAGATCATTTTGATAAAGCCTATGAGCTTGAAGCAGAGCTTGAAGCTAAGAATAAACAAAGCCTCTTAGAGATTGTCCGCAATGTCAAACCCAGTCATGTCGACTGTGTTTATGTACGTCAAGCAGAACCATTAGGCCTTGGGCATGCGGTTCTCTGTGCTGAAAAACTCGTCCGCGATGAATCCTTTGCTGTAATCCTAGCGGACGACCTCTTAGATGGCCAACCAGCCGTTCTAAAACAAATGGTAGATCTGTTCGCCATACAAAGCGTATCTATTCTGGCAGTTGAGAAAATCAAACCTGAACAAAGTAAATCATATGGCGTTGTAGCCGCTCAATCCCAAGGCTCTGGTATTCATATGGTTAGCGGCATTATTGAAAAGCCAGAGTCAAAGGATGCGCCGTCTAATCTAGGTGTTGTCGGTCGCTATATTCTATCTTCCTCGATTTTTAAACACATCCGCAATCTCAAACCGGGCTCAGGTGGTGAATATCAATTAACGGATGCGATTGGAGCCCTTCTCAAAGAGGAGCCGGTTATTGCCTATGAATACGAAGGCATTCGTTATGACTGTGGCAACAAATTAGGATACCTCAAGGCGACCATTGAGTTTGCACTCAAACATCCTGAACTAAAGGATGAATTTGAGTCCTATCTCAAAAATCGCTAGGATTTGAGTGCGTACTCTTTTAGCTTTTGAATTTTTTGATAAATGACTGATACGGGTAAATCTATTTTTAGATAATCAGTGCATTTATCCAAACGCTTCTCTCGCCGAAATAAATAATCGATTGAGCGCACCAAATCTCTTTGAATGCTATCCCCATAGGCTTTTTTTGCCTTCTCCATTGCAAGATGAAGTTCCTTTTTGGTCGGCTTGATCATCGCCAAATCAATGAGATCAAGGCTGTAAACACTATCATCAGCATAGCGATCTGAATTTACTAATAACTTACTAGCGATTGAATCCAATCGAGTTAGGCTTGGAATGCCATCTATAAATTCTTTTGGCTCGGGCAGATCGAATGAGATTCGGCCTTCACTAATAATCTCTAATTTAATTTTTGCCTCA
>RFQL01000150.1 GCA_009924985.1 Burkholderiaceae bacterium
TTGTAAACCCTGGGTAGCGACCCTTGGGCATTTAGCTGGAATGAAATCTGCTCCTGAATATGCTCTAGCGGTGGATCGTGCCTGTTGGCAAGGTGAGCCGGTTGTTGCAGTCGTTGCGGAAACCCGTGCAAAAGCGGAGGATGCTTTAGCTTATGTTGAGGTGGAGTGGGAAGAGTTGCCCGCAGTAGTTAGTATGGAAACAGCTTTAGATAAAACTACGCCCGTGATCCACCCTGAGCTTGGTGATAATTTATGTTTCACTCGGACCCTAGATGTAGGAAAGGTCGATGAAGTTTTTAAATCCGCGGATGTCACCGCAGAAGCAACTTTTGGTTTTGGTCGTCATACCGGTGTGACCTTAGAAACGCGTTGCCAAATCGCTGATTTCAATCCTGGTGAGAAGCGTTTAACGGTTTATCACTCTCAGCAAGCGCCCCATATGATGCAAGACCTATATTGCCGGCAATTTGGTCTTGCAGAATCAGACGTGCATGTAATTTGTAAAGATGTTGGTGGCTCCTTTGGCATTAAGGTTCATGCCTATCCAGATGATTTTGCAACGGTTGGCCTTGCTCTCTTATTGGGGCGCCCTATTAAGTTTGTGGCCGATCGTCTTGAGTCTTTTGTTACTGATATTCATGCACGTGAACACCGTATTAAGGGCAGAATTGCTGCTAATAAAGAAGGTGATATTTTGGCATTCGAGATCGATGATCTAACTGCTATTGGTCCCTATTCTATGTTCCCACGGACCAGTGCGATTGAGGGCAATCAAGTTGTCAATCTTGTCGGTGGTCCATATAAGCACCAGAACTACCGTGCAAATCTAAGAGTTGTTTTTCAGAATAAAACTCCTACATGCCAGTACCGTGGCGTTGGGCATCCCATTGCCTGTGCAGTTACGGAAGGATTAGTTGACCTAGTTGCCCAAAAGCTAAAGATGGATCCTATTGAGATTCGTAAGCGCAACGTTATTCCAGATGATGCATATCCGTATACCGGTATTTCTGGAATCAAACTAGAGGTTCTATCACATCAGCAATGCTTACGTAAGATTGAAAAGATGATGAACTATCCCGCCCTTCGCAAAGAGCAGGAGGAGTTACGTAAAAAAGGTATTTATCGAGGAATTGGTATTGCAACCTTGATTGAGCTTACCAATCCAAGCGCTGCCTTTTATGGTGTGGGCGGGGCTCGAATTGCATCTCAAGATGGAGCAACTGTTCGTTTAGACCCTACCGGAATCATATCCGTCATGATTGGAGTTGGTGAACAGGGACAGGGTACTGAGAGTATTTTTGCTCAGATTGCTGCTGATGTGGTCGGTGTTCCTATTCAGAACGTCAGAATTATTACAGGTGATACCGATGTCACACCCTATGGAGGCGGAACGTGGGCATCGCGTGGTGCCGGAGTTGGGGGCGAGGCAGTACTTCGCTCTTGTGAGGCATTGCGAGACAATATTTTAAAGTTGGCAGGCGCTATTTTGAAACGGGATGCAGATTCGGTTGTAGTTCGAAGGGGCAATATTGTTGATAAGGCAAATAGAGAGCAATTATTAACATTAAGTGAGCTGGGACGCATTGGCTACTTCAGGCCTGATACTTTGCCCGCCGATTTTTCAGTTGATTTAATGGTTACCCGGCACTATGCACAAAAAGACTACCCATTTATTTTTACGAATGGTGTGCAAGCTTCTTATGTCGAGGTTGATGTCGATACAGGCTTTGTCAAGCTTTTAAAACACTGGGCGGTAGAAGATTGTGGTCGAGTACTTAACCCAATGTTAGTAGATGAACAGGTTCGGGGCGCTATTGTGCAGGGTATTGGGGGCGCTCTTTTTGAAGAGTGTTTATATGATGAAAGCGGTCTGATGCGCAATGGCAATATGGCCGATTACTTAGTGCCGATGGCTTATGAAATGCCAGACATTGAGGTGGCCCATGTAGAGACCCCAACTAAATCATCTAAGTTAGGGGCAAAAGGGGCCGGAGAGGCTGGAACTGCAGGCGCTCCCGGTGCAGTTGTTAATGCGATAAATGATGCACTTGCACCATTTAGCACCCATGTTTTTGATCAGCCCATTACCTCAGAGAAGATTTTACGAGCCTTGGGCAAGGTTTCATAAACAACATATCTTGAAAAAGAAAGTTAATGAATATGGTCTTAAAAGGTAAAACTGCATTAGTCACGGGTTCCACTAGCGGAATCGGTTTGGCAATGGCTAAAGCAATGGCGGCGGCAGGTGCCAATGTGATGATGAACGGTTTTGGTGATAAAGAGACTGCCATTGCAGCGGTGAAGGCCTATGGAGTTGCGGTCGATTATCACGGCGCTGACATGAGTAAGCCCGATGAGATTACTCAAATGATTACTGCGACCGAGAAGCGCTTTGGCTCGATTGATGTGTTGGTAAACAATGCGGGCATTCAGCATGTTGCCAATGTGGAAGATTTTCCGGTCGATCGCTGGGATGCGGTGATTGCGATTAATTTAAGTTCAGCGTTTCACGCTACTCGTTTAGCACTTCCGGGCATGAAACAGCGTAATTGGGGGCGGATCATTAATATTGCCTCGGTCCATGGTTTGGTGGCCTCCATGCAAAAGGCTGCCTATGTGGCAGCTAAGCACGGCATCATTGGCTTAACCAAAGTGGTCGCTTTGGAAAACGCTAACACCGGTGTGACCTGTAATGCGATTTGCCCAGGTTGGGTATTGACACCATTGGTGCAAAAGCAGGTGGATGCCCGTGCCGAACGTGAAGGAATTTCTAATGACGCCGCAAAGCATGCCTTAGTTTCCGAGAAACAGCCATCTGGCGAGTTTGTTAAACCAGAACAATTAGCTGCTCTCGCAGTCTTCTTATGTGGACCGGATGCCTCTGAGGTGAGAGGTGCTGCATGGAATATGGATGGTGGTTGGACTGCACAATAACGCTTACGCTAAGAAGAAAGAAGAGCATATGCATCGAATAGTGATTGTGGGTGGTGGTGCTGGTGGTCTAGAGTTAGCAACTCACTTGGGCGATCGTTATGGCCCACGCAAAGGACGAACAGGAGAGCTATCGATTACGCTGATTGATAAGAATCGAACCCATATTTGGAAACCAAAACTGCATGAGATTGCTGCGGGCAGCATGGATCTGGGTGATCATGAAGTGGACTATATCGCTCAAGCGCATTGGCATCATTTCACATATCGGATTGGCGAGATGATTGGTTTGGATCGTGAGCGTCAAGAGGTGTTGGTCGCTCCTTATTGTGATGATCAAGGAATTGAGATTACGCCACAACGTACCGTCCCGTACGACACACTGATTCTTTCAATT
>RFQL01000016.1 GCA_009924985.1 Burkholderiaceae bacterium
GGACGAGCCAAACCCTCGGCACTGATAGTTATTGGGTATGGCTGCTTCGTTCCCGACCTGACCAGGTTGCCAAGCCACCATGCGAGGAGGCCCGTCCATCATTATTGTAGCTCTTGCTAGAATTGCACTATGACTGCACTTGCACTAGCTCGTAAATGGCGCCCTAAAACCTTCTCTGAACTGCTTGGGCAAGATCATGTGGTCAAAGCCTTGACCCATGCCTTGGATCAAGGACGACTGCATCACGCTTGGTTGTTTACAGGTACCCGAGGAGTTGGTAAGACCACGATTGCCCGCATTATGGCTAAAGCGCTTAATTGCACCGGTGCGGATGGCCAAGGACAGATGACCTCAGCACCCTGTGGTAAATGCCAAGCCTGTACCGAAATTGATGCTGGACGTTTTGTGGATTACATTGAGATGGATGCTGCCAGCAATCGCGGTGTTGATGAGATGGTTGCTTTGCTGGAGAAAGCTGCTTATGCTCCAAGCAGCGCGCGCTTTAAGGTCTACATGATCGACGAGGTCCATATGCTGACCTCGCATGCATTTAATTCCATGCTGAAAACCCTAGAAGAGCCTCCTCCCCATGTGAAGTTTATTCTTGCTACCACCGATCCCCAAAAAATACCAGTTACGGTTTTATCTCGCTGTTTACAGTTCAATCTCAAGCAGATGCCCGTGCCCGTGATCGTGGAGCACTTACAAGTCGTTCTTCAATCGGAGTCAGTCAGCACTGAGACTAATGCCTTACGCGTCATTGCTAAGGCAGCACAAGGATCCATGCGAGATGCTTTATCGCTCACTGATCAGGCTATTGCTTATGCGGCAGGCCCAGTAACTGAGGCAGCAGTGCGGACCATGCTGGGCACGATTGATGATGCTTACCTTATTAAGATATTAGATGCATTGCAAGCGAAAGATGGCAAGTTATTAACCGATATTGCAGAAGAGATGGGATTGGGTAGCATGTCTTTCTCTCTTGCATTACAAGATTTAGCTAGTCTGTTGCATAAGATTGCCACTGCACAAATTGTACCCAACTCAATACTGGATGATTGGCCCGAAGCGAATGAGATTCGTCGTTTAGCCAAGCTATTTACTCCCGAAGAAACCCAGCTCTATTATCAAATTGCAATAACCAGTCGAGCCGATCTGACATTAGCCCCTGATGAGCAGGCTGGGTTTGCGATGGCGCTCTTGCGCATGTTAGCCTTTAAACCAGGAGGCAGTGGAGCGGTAGGTACCAGTCCCGCCAGCCCCTCACCCAAGGCAGCGACCCCTGGTCAAATAGCACAAACAAGCAATGCTGCAAGTCCCGAAGTATCTCCTTCCGCATCTTCTGCTGCACCCACTAAGGCTGTAGCCAATAGTCAGGAGGCCCCTGACTGGTATTCGCTAATGAGAACCTTGCCACTCCGCGGCTTGGTGCAACAATTAGCATTTCAAACTGAGCTACAAGAATGGCGCGATACTCCCGACACACTATTTGTGACCATTACGACTGCTATGTCGCAATTGGCAACCCCGGATAGTATTGCGCGTCTTGGCGAGGCACTGAAAGTGCATTATGGCAAGCTTGTGAAGATGCAATTGGAAGATGGTAAAGCGAGTCATACGGTCGCCAAGGTAGACGCGCAGATCTACGAACAAAAAAAACTCAATGCTGAAGAACAAATAGCGAAAGATCCATTCTTACAAGAGTTGGAGCGTGAGTTTGGTGCCAAGGTGGTCACTGGATCCGTGCGCCCCCTATGATTGTTAATTGATTACCCTTTTATGAATGACAGAATACGATTGGAGAGGTGAGCACTATGATGAAAGGTCAAATAGCGGGCTTGATGAAACAAGCCCAGCAGATGCAAGAGAAAATGAAACGGGCTCAAGAAGAGCTCAATACGATGGAGATTATTGGACAGGCAGCAAACGGTTTGGTCAAGATCACCATCAGTGGAAAATACGAGATGAAGCGGGTGCAAATTGATCCAGGAGCGATCGATGATCGCGAGATGCTTGAGGATCTCATGGTGACCGCTTACGCTGATGCATTTAAACAAGCGGAGGCAGCAAGTCAGGCATTGATGTCTGGAGCAACCGCTGGTATGCCAATGCCACCTGGCTTTAAGCTACCTTTCTAAGATCGGGAATGAGCCGCTCAAACATCCGTCATGATGTACCGCAAGATGCGTTAGCACGTTTGGTGGAATCCTTAAGAGTTTTACCGGGTGTTGGACCAAAATCAGCACAACGGATGGCGTATTACTTGTTGCAACATGATCGCAATGGCGCAGCAGTATTGGCAGAGTCCTTAGAGGATGCTGTCCAAAAGATCGGGCATTGCCAGCGCTGTAATACCTTCTCAGAGCACGAGCTTTGCACAACCTGCTCAGACTCACGGCGCGATCCTGCCTTACTCTGTGTCGTAGAAACTCCAGCAGATCAGGTGATGGTAGAACAAACCCTGAGCTTTAAAGGGCAGTACTTTGTATTAATGGGTCGCATCTCGCCATTGGATGGAATGGGACCCAAAGAGATCCACTTCGATCGTTTACTCGATCGTATCGAGAAGCCTGAGTTTGGTGGACCCGTTCGCGAGGTTGTGCTTGCTACTAACTTTACGAGCGAGGGTGAGGCCACTGCTCATTACATTGGCGAGATCTTAAAGATTAAAGGCATCAAAGCAACTCGTATTGCTAGAGGGATTCCGGTTGGGGGGGAGCTTGAGTATGTGGATGCTGGTACCTTAGCCCGGGCTTTACTAGACCGACGATCAATTACATAAATAGGAAAGTTATGAGTCGTACACCACACATCTTAGTCAGCAATGATGATGGCTATCTAGCACCAGGACTTTTAGCCCTGGTCAATGCCCTACAACCTCTTGGCAAGATTACGGTGGTGTCACCTGAGCAAAACCATAGCGGCGCATCCAACTCGTTAACCCTCTCAAGGCCTTTGAGTATTCATCGAGTGGCGGGGGGTGAGCGTGATGGCTTTTTATTTGTGAACGGCACGCCCACTGATTGTGTCCATATGGCCATGACTGGATTTTTGGATGAAAAACCCGATCTAGTGGTCTCCGGTATCAACCAGGGTGAGAATATGGGAGAAGATGTTTTGTACTCGGGTACGGTCGCCGCAGCGATTGAAGGTGTGATGTTCGGTGTACCAGGTTTAGCATTCTCACAAGTTGATCGTGGTTGGGCTCAGATTGAAGATGCTGCCAAAGCGGCGCGCGATATTGTCGAGCAAACCTTGAAGGAGCCTCTTGAGCGTGGTGATGGGATAGCCACCTTACTCAATGTGAACATTCCGAATGGTAATTATGAGCAACTCAAACGCTGGCGTGTTACGCGCTTGGGAACACGTCACCACTCTCAACCAGTGATTATGCAAAAAAATCCGCGTAATGAAGATATTTACTGGATTGGGCCAGCGGGTGAAGCAAGAGATTTCTCTAAAGGAACGGATTTTCATGCGATTAGTGAAGGATGTATCTCGATCACACCCATGCAATTGGACCTCACCAATCATGCTAGGCAAGCGAGTATGCGAGATTCTGGTTGGGATCGTGAATGAAATCACCGGAGCGCTATACAGCCCATCGCCAAGACCTAGCTAGAAAGGTCCACGATGCAGGCGTTAAGCATCCTAATGTATTACAAGCTATTGCAACAGTACCTAGACATACCTTTGTGGACGCGGGTTTACATGCACAAGCCTATGAAGACTCAGCCCTACCTATTGGTCATCAACAAACAATCTCAAAACCATCGGTAGTAGGGCGTATGGTTGAGCTGCTTCATAAGAACAAACAACCCCTCGGCAAAGTATTAGAGATTGGAACAGGCTGCGGCTATCAGGCGGCCGTCCTGAGTCTTTTGGCCAAAGAGGTCTATTCGATTGAGCGTATTCGTTCCTTACATGATTTGGCTAGATCCAAATTACGTCCCTTTCGGATTGCAAACCTGAGACTGATTTATGGGGATGGAATACGGGGACTAGTTCAAGCGGCTCCCTTCGATGGCATTATTCTAGCGGCTGCTGGTTTGGGTGTTCCAGATCCCTTATTGGATCAATTAGCGATTGGTGGGCGTCTGATTGCCCCGGTCTCAAAAAGTGAGACCGAGCAACAGCTTCTCTTAATTGAGCGGGTGAGCTCCCACCGTTATCAAAGGACCGCACTTGATGAGGTCTTTTTTGTACCCTTACAATCGGGAGTGATATGAGTAAATTAATAATCTCCCAAGCACCCTTTACTATGCCAGCTAACGGATTAAGAGCACTGCTTGTGTTTGCGCTGGTGCTTTGTCTTGTGGCCTGCTCAACCCCACCTCGGACCAAGCAAGCGACCATTACGGATCGTAGTAGCACCATCGGTGCAACTGTTCCAACGCCCGATGCAGTTCCACCGGGATTTTATCGGGTAAAGCGCGGCGATACGCTCTTGCGTATTGCTTTGGATAATGGCCAGTCCTATCGCGATATTGCAGCATGGAACAATATTACTGATCCTAACGTGATTGAAGTCGATCAAGTTTTACGGGTAAGTCCGCCACCTGGACCTCGAGTGGCAACGAAGCCGATTGAACCCCTAAAGCCTGCCGATAGTAAAGATACTAAGGCTGCTGATAAAAAAGCAGCGTCCAAGAAAACCGATGAGAAAGAAACTGCAGTTGCTGAATCTAAAGTCGATGCGGTTGACCCCCCCATCAAACTCTCTTGGCCTGCAAAAGGCAAAGTGGTGGAAGAATTTAGTGAAGGAAAAAATAAAGGTATTGATATAGCCGGTAAGTTGGGTGAGCCTATTCAGGCGGCTAGTGATGGCAAAGTGGTCTATGCAGGCAATAGCCTACGAGGCTACGGCAATCTCGTGATTGTGAAGCATGACAACACGTACCTGACTGCGTATGCTCACAATCGCAGTCTTCTCGTCAAAGAGGGCGATACTGTTCGTAAGGGACAGCGCATTGCTGAGATGGGTGACTCGGATGCCAATATGGTGAAGCTGCATTTTGAACTGCGCGTCAATGGTAAACCTGTGAACCCGATGCAATTCTTGCAATAGAAGTCTTGGCTAAATCAACTCCGAGTATCTTAGTTTTTGATATTGAGACCGTACCCGATGTCGCGGGGCTGCGGCGCTTGCATAACCTTTCTGTAACACTCACTGATGCGCAAGTGGTCAAGCAGGTAACAGATCAGCGGGTGGCGGAGGGCAGTAGTGAGTTTTTGCCTCTATATCTCCAGCAGATTGTTGCGATTTCCTGCGTTATTCGCAGAAGCACCAAAGAAGGTTTTCCCCAATTTAAGGTGGGTAGTCTTGGGCATATCGGCGATGATGAAAAAACTATCATTACCGCCTTTTATGAGTTGATCGAAAAATATACTCCACAGCTTGTTTCTTGGAATGGGAGTGGCTTTGATCTACCGGTCTTACATTATCGCGCCTTACTTAACCGGGTTGCGGCACCGCGTTACTGGGAAATGGGCGAGAGCAATGACAGTGATAGTAAAGACTTTAAGTGGAATAACTATATCAATCGCTATCACATGCGTCATATTGATTTGATGGATGTGTTGGCTAAACACAATGGTCGTGCCAATGCACCTCTGGATGCGATGGCAAAGTTGTGTGGCTTTCCAGGAAAGATGGGCATGGATGGCAGCCAAGTATGGTCTGCATACCAGGCGGGGCAGTTAGAGCAAATTCGGCAATACTGCGAGACCGATGTGGTGAATACCTATTTGGTATATTGCCGTTTTCAAGAAATGCGTGGTGGGTTCTCCAGCGCAGAGTATGAAGAGGAGCTCTCTTTTGTGAAGAAGCAACTGGGGCAGGAAGCACAGCAGGGTAAGGCGCCCTGGCCAGAGTATCTGGCTGGCTTTGCGCAATAAGCATCAGATTGCATGACCCTGTTTTTAGCCTGAGTCAATTGTGACCAGAACCCCAAGATTAATTTCACATCAAGAGTCTCCCGTTGTTATTGTGGAAGCCCTTGATCTTGATGCCCAAGGCATTACCAGACTAAGCGACGAGAACGGCCAACCGGGCAAAGTTGTATTTATCCGAGGCGCCTTACCCACCGAGCATGTGACCTACATCCTCACCCGTGATAAGGCCCGCTTTGCAAAAGCTAAGCTCCAACGATTGATTAAGCCAGCGGTTTATCGCACGCAGCCAAAGTGCAAAGTGTTCGGCATCTGTGGTGGGTGTAGCATGCAGCACCTCGACTTTGCTGCGCAGATTGCGATCAAGCAACGGGTTCTAGAAGATGATCTGTGGCATATCGGCCGCTTAAAAGCTGAGGAGATCATGCGACCTATCGCAGGACCGGCTTGGGAGTATCGTCACCGGGGACGCTTGAGTGTGATCGATCGCTCGATTAAGAAGGGTACGGTGTTGGTGGGATTTCATGAGCACAATAGCGCTTATGTGGCAGATATGGGTGCATGCGAAGTAATCCCCAAAACGATATCGGACCTATTAATACCACTACGAGAACTCGTGGGCTCACTAAGCATTCGGGATCGGGTGCCGCAAATAGAGTTTGCTGTGGGAGATAGCCCCAAAAACCAGGAAGATAGCCCCAAGCAACACATTGCCTTGGTGATTCGGCATCTCTTGCCTCTAACAAAAACGGACCTCGACCTATTAGAAGACTTTGCAAAACATCATTCACTCGGAATATGGTTGCAAGCTGGGGGACCGGAGAGCGCCAAGCCGTTTTATCCAAGCGAGCAACACATGCTATATCGATTACCCGAGTTTGGGATTGAGATGCCATTTTTGCCAACTGACTTTACGCAAGTCAATCATGCGGTGAACGAAGTCTTGATTAGTAAGGCTCTATCATTATTAGAGATTAAATCCAATGAACGCATTATTGATTTGTTCTGTGGCATTGGTAATTTCACCTTACCAATTTCGACTCAAGCCAAGGAGGTCTTGGGCATTGAGGGTAGTGCAATCCTAAGCAAGCGAGCAATGCAAAATGCCACGCATAATCGTCTAGAGCAAAATACACGTTTTCAAGAAAGTAATCTTTTTGAGACCACGGCAACAGATATCGCCAGCTGGGGCAAAGCAGATAAGTGGTTAATTGATCCCCCTCGTGAAGGAGCGATGGAGATATGCAAAGCCATGCATGATCTTCCCAAAGACCATTATCCAAAACGTATTGTGTATGTATCGTGCAATCCCAAAACTCTCGCTAGGGATACCGCCATTCTCTGCCATGAGCTAAATTACCAACTGAGTAAGGCAGGGATCATCAATATGTTCCCCCACACATCGCATATTGAATCGATTGCGGTGTTTGATCTAAGCCAATAAAAAGGGCGCCGAGGCGCCCTAAGAACAACAGCTGAACTAATTGCTATCAGTCGCGATCACCACCAAAGATACCCAAGAGGGCTAAGAGGTTGGAGAAGATGTTGTAGACGCTTAAGTAAATGCCAAGAGTAGCAATCACATAATTGGTCTCACCACCATTCACCACGCGCTGTACGTCAACCAGAATGAAGGCAGAGAAGATCGCAATCGCTACGACCATCAAGGTCAGCATCAAGGCAGGCATTTGCAACCAAATATTGGCCAAGGAAGCCAAGATCAACAAGATCACCCCAATGAACAAAAACTTGCTCATGCCGGAAAAGTCTTTCTTAGAAACCGTTGCAATGGAAGCCATGACTGTGAAGATAGCCGCTGTACCGCCAAAGGCGCCCATGATTAAGGTAGCACCATTGCTGTAGTTGCCCAAGGTCATGCCGATTAAACGGGAGAGCATCACACCCATAAAGAAGGTGAACGCCAGTAGAAGAAGTACACCAACCCCAGTGTCCTTATTCTTTTCAATCGCCCAGAAAAATCCGAAGGCGACAGCCAAGAAAATGATGGCTCCCATAAATGGACTACCTTCAAGGAAGGTGAAACCCATTGCAACACCAAGCCAGGCACCAATTACAGTAGGCACCATCGACAATGCCAAGAGGGCATAGGTGTTTCTTAGGACACGGTTACGGGTTTGGGCTGTAGCAACCGTTGCGCCATTACCAAAACCATACGAGTTCAGATCACTCATTAAGTAGCTCCTTATAAAAGGCCCAACACGGGCTTCATAGGCATTAAGTATAGACAAAATAGATAAAAATCAAGACCTCGGAAATACCATTACCAAAATAAAGGCTTATACCCAAGAAATTCAAGGGCTTAGAGGTGCCTAACGGGGGGTAAAACCCTAAAAACAACGTATAATTTGGCATGGCAACCCTAAGACAGTTGCCCCTTTTACTTAATCCTTACTACTGGAGTTTTTGCATGGCAATTCAGCGCACCCTTTCGATTATCAAACCCGATGCCGTCGCCAAGAATGTGATTGGCCAAATTTATGCTCGTTTCGAGCAGGCTGGTTTGAAGATCATCGCATCCAAAATGGCGCATCTTTCTAAAAATGAGGCAGAGCAGTTCTACGCGGTGCATAAGGATCGCCCCTTCTTTAAAGATCTTGTTGGATTTATGATCTCTGGCCCTGTGATGATTCAAGTGCTTGAGGGAGAGAACGCGATTCTGAAGAACCGTGAGCTCATGGGCGCAACCGATCCCAAAAAGGCAGACAAAGGCACCATTCGTGCTGATTTTGCTTTTTGCTGACAGTATTGATGCCAATGCGGTGCATGGTTCGGATGCTCCTGAGACTGCCGCCGTGGAAGTTGCATTTTTCTTCCCCGGGATGAACGTCTATTCGCGTTAATCGATTGTCTTGAACACAGCCCGCACGAACTTACTCAATTTTGATGCTGCCAAGATGGCAGAGTACGTTGCGGGGCTAAATGAGAAGCCCTTTCGGGCAAAACAACTCATGCAATGGGTGCATCAGCGCGGCATCAGTGATGTAGCGCAGATGACCGATTTGGCTAAATCCTTTCGAGCTACCCTAGCAGCAGACGCCGAGGTTAGTAGTCTTCCAGTAATTGCTGACCATAGAGCGGGCGATGGCACGCGCAAATGGTTACTCGATGTGGGTGCCGGTAATGCTGTGGAAATGGTATTCATTCCCGAGGATGATCGCGGAACATTGTGCATCTCCTCACAAGCGGGTTGCGCAGTCAACTGCCGCTTTTGTTCCACCGGAGCCCAAGGCTTTGCGAGGAACTTAGCACCCGCAGAGATTATTGGTCAGCTCTGGTTTGCAGAGCATCACTTACGCAGTGATCCCAATGCCGTGCGTCGCTTAGATGAGGATTGCGCTGCTCAACAGTCAGGTCGCGTGATCTCCAATGTGGTGATGATGGGAATGGGTGAGCCACTCCTGAACTACGATGCGGTCTTAATTGCCTTACGCCTCATGCTGGATGATCATGCTTATGGCTTATCGCGGCGCCGTGTCACCGTATCCACCTCGGGGGTCGTGCCCATGATGGATCGCTTGGCGCAGGATTGCCCAGTAGCCTTAGCGGTATCGCTCCATGCCCCAAACGATGCCTTACGCAATGAACTGGTGCCGTTAAACCAAAAGTATCCCCTCAAAGAACTAATTGCAGCGTGTGATCGCTATCTTCCATTTGCACCTAGAGACTTCATTACCTTTGAGTACTGCATGCTCGACGGCGTAAATGATCACGATCAACATGCCAAAGAACTCATTCGTTTATTAAAGGGCTTGCATTGCAAGCTCAATCTGATTCCCTTTAATCCATTCCCCGAGTCAGGCCTAAAGCGTTCCTCGGCAACTCGGGTGAAGGAGTTTGCCCAGATTTTGCAAGATGCTGACATCGTCACCACAGTGCGTAAAACCCGTGGTGATGATATTGCTGCAGCCTGTGGACAGCTGGCGGGTGATGTGATCGACCGTACTAATCGCAATCAACGCCAAGAACGGGCAATGCGCAGTGAACATGTGGTGCAATGGCAGGAACGATAATAAAGACATTATGAGTAATCCAAACACCTGTTTACCGCCTTTGCCTTTAGGCCCATCAGTCCGCAGAGTCTCACGCCAGTCCGTAGTTGCTTGGGGTGATCACAAGGTCACCGTTGGTGGTGAAGCGCCCGTGCGGGTGCAATCGATGACCAACACCGATACGGTAGACGCCATTGCCACAGCCATTCAAGTGAAAGAACTGGCGCGCGCCGGCTCAGAGCTAGTGCGTATTACTGTTAACACTCCCGAGGCGGCTGCCCAAGTGCCGTATATCCGCGAGCAGCTCGACAAGATGGATGTGATGGTGCCTTTAATTGGGGACTTCCATTACAACGGCCATACTTTGCTGAAAGACTATCCAGAATGCGCGAAAGCTTTATCAAAGTACCGCATTAATCCTGGCAATGTAGGTAAGGGCGCTAAACGCGATCCACAATTTGCGCAAATGATTGAGGCGGCTTGTCATTACGATAAGCCGATTCGGATTGGAGTGAACTGGGGCAGTCTTGATCAAGACCTATTGGCGCAGATCATGGACGACAACGCCAAACTGGCAAGTCCGAAGACCTCCCAAGAGGTCATGATTGAGGCATTAATACAGTCTGCTTTGCAATCTGCGAGCAAGGCCGTCGAGTTGGGCATGAACCCCGACCAAATTACGCTCTCTTGCAAGGTAAGCGGTGTACAAGATTTGATTGCGGTCTATCGTGACCTGGCACGTCGTTGCGATTACTCCTTGCATCTAGGTTTAACAGAAGCCGGTATGGGGAGCAAAGGGATTGTGGCATCGACCGCAGCACTGTCGGTCTTATTGCAAGAAGGCATTGGAGATACCATTCGGATCTCACTGACTCCTGATCCTGGCGCGCCGCGCGAGAATGAGGTGATCGTAGGCCAAGAGATCTTGCAAACCATGGGCTTGCGTAATTTCACGCCAATGGTGATTGCTTGTCCTGGTTGTGGTCGCACGACCAGCACCACCTTCCAAGAGCTGGCTGCCAAGATTCAGTCCTATTTGCGTCAGCAAATGCCTGTCTGGAAAAAAACCCATCCTGGGGTTGAGAACATGAACGTGGCGGTGATGGGCTGCATTGTGAACGGCCCCGGTGAAAGTAAGCATGCCAATATCGGAATTTCTTTGCCCGGTACTGGAGAGACCCCATCGGCACCTGTGTTTGTGGATGGTGTCAAAGTTAAAACCCTGCGAGGCGAGGGCATCGCGGAAGAGTTCCAGCTGATAGTGGATGACTACGTCAACACACGCTATCGCTAATTAGTTTTATTCAATCATCAATCTCATGCAAAAGATCAGTGCCATCCGAGGAATGAACGACATGCTGCCAAGTCAGTCGGCAGCATGGTTGCACTTAGAGAAAGCGCTTTCTGATCTCACTCGTGCCTATGGCTATGAACAGATTCGGACACCAATTGTGGAATCAACCGCTTTATTCCAACGCGGGATTGGTGAGGTCACCGATATTGTCGAGAAGGAGATGTACTCCTTCGAGGATCGGCTCAATGGAGAGCAACTGACCCTTCGCCCTGAAGGTACTGCAGCTATTGTTCGTGCCGTGATTGAGCACAACCTCATCTATGAGGGACCCAAACGTCTTTGGTACACCGGTCCGATGTTCCGGCATGAGCGCCCACAACGCGGCCGCTATCGCCAGTTCCATCAATTTGGAATCGAGGCGCTTGGCTTTGCAGGACCCGATATCGATGCAGAAATCATTCTTATGGGCCAACGCTTGTGGGATGAACTGGGATTAAAAGGGGTCCGCCTTGAGATTAATTCCTTAGGCCAAACCGAAGAGCGCTTACAACATCGCACCGCCTTAGTGAGTTATTTGACCCAACACCAGTCTCAACTCGACGAAGACTCGCAACGACGACTGCAAAGCAATCCCTTACGGATTTTGGATTCGAAGAACCCTGCGATGCAAACTCTGATTGAGGGCGCACCAAAACTACTGGAGTTCTTGGGCAAAGAGTCGCTTCATCACTTTGCGACTTTACAGGGTCTGCTCAAAGCAAATAACATCCCATTCAAGATCAATCCCCGCTTGGTGCGTGGGCTTGACTATTACAATCTTAGTGTTTTTGAGTGGATCACCGATGCCCTAGGAGCCCAAGGCACGATTGCGGGCGGTGGTCGCTATGATCCTCTGATTGAGCGCATGGGTGGCAAACCTGCCCCTGCCTGTGGATGGGCTATGGGTATGGAGCGCGTGATTGAGTTAATGGGTATCTCAGAGAGCTTGCCAGAGATCGAGTCAGTATGCGATGTCTATGTCTTGCATCAGGGCGGTGAGACCCTTAAGGAGGCGTTAATTGCATCAGAGGCATTGCGTAGCGCAGGCGTCGATGTGATTTTGCATTGTCCGCCTGATGGCCAGAGCAGTAGCTTTAAATCACAAATGAAAAAAGCCGATGCCAGCGGTGCACAGTTAGCACTCATCATTGGCCCCGATGAGCTCGCTCGCCAAGAAGCGCAACTCAAAGACCTACGAGGCACAGGGGAACAAAAGGCCATACCTCTATCAGGATTGCTGGGTGCAGTTGTTGATGCACTGGTTGATTCATAGGGGATTCTCTGTCCTTTGCGCCTTGGGCATAAAATAGACGTTTATTCAAATCCTTATAAATACAGTTAGCACAGCACGATGGCACTCGATCTCGAAGAACAAGAACAAATTGCAAACCTGAAGTCCTTTTGGAATCGCTTCGGTAAGTACATTATTGGCGTGGCAACTGTGGCGCTATTCACATATGCTGCTTTTAGTGGCTGGAATTGGTATCAGCGCAGCCAAGCGGCTGAGGCTGCAAAACTCTATGAGACTTTATTAGGTACCCTCACGAAGAACGAGCGCGATAAAACCTATCTGGCAGCTGACGATCTGCAGAAAAAATTTGCAGGCACCACCTACGCAGCGATGGGTAGTTTAGTAGCCGCCAAAATTGCAGCCGATGCCAATGATGGTGCCAAAGCACAAACCTATTTGAAGTGGGCTGCCAACAAAGCGAGCGATGATGCCTATCGAGCGTTAGCACAATTGCGATTAGTGGGGCTATTAATTGATCAAGGGACTGACGCTACGATGAGTGAAGCCGATCAAATTCTGAAAGGGAAAGCGGTTAAGGGATTTGAACCCTTGTGGATTGAGCGCCGCGGTGATTGGTTCTTGGCACAAAAGAAGACAGCCGATGCGCGTACACAGTATTTGGAGGCCTGGAAATTACTCGAAAAAGATAAATCGTTTCCAGAAGACTCCAAGCGTCTCTTGAAGGTCAAGATTGATGCAGTAGGAGGTATGTAAGTGCGATTCCTGCGAACCGCCTCGGTACTGTTGTTCTCGCTAACTCTCTTAGCATGCTCCGGCTCGTCTAAGGTTCGTAAACCTGCTGATTTAGTCAATCTTACGAATCAGGTGGATTTAGTAGAGGTATGGTCTGCCAGTGTCGGTGGCTCCGTGCCCGCAAACTTTCGTCCGGTGGTGGCAGACGATCATGTGTTTGCTGCCTCGATGCGCGGTACCCTCAGTAAATTAAATATACAGACCGGTAAAGTGGTATGGGAGGTGTCTGTGCCCGAGAAACTCTCTATTGGGCCCGGATCAGATGGTAAAACAACAGTAGCAATTAGTGGCGAAGGCAATGTGTTTGCCTATGATGAGGCTGGTAAAAATATCTGGAAATCCTCGATTGGTAGTGAGGTGCTTTCAGACCCCATCGTTGCTGGCGGTATTGTGGTGATCCGAACCTTGGATAACCGTTTTATTGGACTAGATGCGGCGACCGGCAAGCGTCGCTGGATTTATCAACGCCAGCAATCACCTTTATCGCTGCGCGTTGGCTATGGCATGCTCTTAGTGGGCAATGATGCGGTCATCACGGGCTTTGCGGGTGGACGTTTTGGAGCAATGGCGCTTAACAATGGCGGCTTGATTTGGGAGTCTGCGGTCTCCTTCCCCAAAGGATTTTCGGAGATTGAGCGCTTAAACGATGTCACAAATCGGCCTAGTTTTGAAGAAGGGCGCCTGTGCATTGTCTCTTACCAGGGCAAGATTGGTTGCGCAGAACTTCGCACAGGTAATCTAATTTGGTCGAAGGATTTCTCAAGCTATACCGGAACTACGCAAAGTATTGAGTTTGTTTTTGCTGCCGATGAGAAGTCACACGTAACTGCGTATCGTGCAAGTGATGGAGTGCAAGTTTGGCAAAATACCCAACTCACTTGGCGTGACGTTGGAGAACCGTTAGCGATTGGTAAGGTGGTGCTGATGGGCGATAAGCAAGGTTATGTCCACCTCATTAACCAAAATAGTGGCGAGATGGTCTCGCGCATTCGGCATGACAGCTCCCCAGTTAGCGCTGCACCAATTGCAGCTGGCGGTGTGATCATCATTGCCTCGCAAGGCGGCAAGATCACTGCTTACCGTCCCCGCTAAGTACATGAAACCCGTCATCGCAATTGTGGGCCGACCGAACGTCGGTAAATCCACCCTATTTAATCGCCTAACTAAATCGCGTGATGCACTCGTTGCTGATTTTCCGGGACTAACACGCGATCGCCATTATGGTAATGGCCGAGTGGGCGAGCGCGAGTTTATTTGCATTGATACCGGCGGCTTTGAGCCCGTCGCGAAGACCGGTATCTTGGCCGAGATGGCAAAGCAAACCAAGCAAGCAGTTGCAGAGTCTGATCTCATTATCTTTTTAGTGGATGGTCGTTTAGGTTTAGCACCCCAAGACCGAGTAATTGCAGAGTTCTTGCGCAAGACCGGTCGTCCAGTTACATTGGCGGTGAACAAAACTGAGGGCATGCCACACAGCGTGGTTACCGCTGATTTCCATGAGCTCGCCTTGGGTGAGCCTGAAGCAATTTCTTCTGCCCATGGCGATGGTGTGCGCTCCTTGTTAGAGGAAGCCTTAGATCGATTGCAGATTCCTGATCCAGTGCCAGAAGAAGAGTCTGTTTTGGATGGCACACGCCCCATGAAGATTGCAGTAGTGGGTCGACCGAATGTCGGTAAATCAACCTTTATCAATACCTTAATTGGAGAGGAGCGGGTGATTGCCTTTGATCTACCCGGTACTACCCGCGATGCAATTGAAGTGCCCTTTGAGCGCAATGGCAAGTCCTATATCCTGATCGATACCGCAGGTCTGCGACGCCGCGGTAAGGTCTTTGAGGCAATCGAAAAGTTTTCAGTAGTTAAAACCCTACAAGCCATTAATGATGCCAACGTAGTGATTTTGATGCTCGATGCGCAGCAAGATATCTCGGAGCAAGACGCGCATATTGCGGGATACATTGTTGAAGCGGGGCGCGCGATGGTGGTGGCAGTGAACAAGTGGGATGGCATTGACACCTATGTCAAAGAGCGGGCACGGGTTGAGATCTCCCAAAAACTTCGTTTTCTGGATTTTGCGAACGTGCATCCGATTTCTGCAAAGAAGGGCTTTGGCATTAAAGATCTATTTAAAGATGTGGATAAGGCCTTCCTAGCAGGTATGGCAAAACTTTCTACACCGAAGTTAACCCGCGCTATGATTGATGCGGTAGCCCATCAGCAGCCCAAACGAGTAGGGCGAGGACGACCAAAATTACGCTATGCACACCAAGGGGGCATGAACCCACCCATTGTGATTATTCATGGTAGCGCCCTTAACGGGATTACCGATAGCTATAAACGCTATCTAGAAGGGCGTTTTCGGGAGATCTTCGATCTCCGTGGCACCCCTTTGCGGATCGAGTTCCGTACCGCCGTAAACCCATACGTTAAAGAAGAAAAACCACGCCGTAAGTAGGTTTTGTAATCCCCGTGGTGCAATTGATTTAATGCGGGTAATATCCATTGGGTAAACAGTTTTATTGCAGTGATAAAAGCAAGACTCCCAAACAAAATAAGTAATAAGGAGCAGTATGAATAACAAACAAGCCCAACTTCTACAAGATCCGTTCTTAAATGCCTTGCGCAAAGAGCATATCCCTGTATCAATCTACTTGGTTAATGGCATTAAATTACAAGGTAATGTCGAGTCGTTTGATCAGTATGTAATCCTATTGCGCAATACCGTGACCCAAATGGTCTATAAACACGCCATCTCTACCGTTGTGCCAGCGCGCGCAGTGAACCTAAAGATGGACGAAGAGGAAACTCCGTCTGCATAACACGGGTGTTGAAGAAGTCCGTGCAGTCTTAGTTGGTATCGATACCGGTAAAGACGATTTCCCGGAAAGCATGGCAGAGCTTGCACTCTTGGCGGAGAGTGCTGGATCGATCCCTAGAGCCTCGGTGGTAGGGCGGCGTGGCAGCGTAGACCCCGCTCTTTTTATTCGTTCCGGTAAGGCTAACGAGCTACTACGCACCATGAATGAGCACGATGCTGAACTCGCGATCATCAACCATGCGATCTCTCCAACCCAGCAACGCAACTTAGAACGGCATCTCGGTAAGCATGTGATTGATCGGACCGGCTTAATCTTAGATATCTTTGCCCAACGGGCTAAAAGTCATTTAGGTAAAACCCAGGTTGAACTGGCGAATGTGCGCTATCGCATGTCGCGCTTGGTGCGTGCATGGAGTCACTTAGAACGGCAAAAGGGTGGTATTGGTCTGCGCGGTGGCCCCGGTGAGACCCAAATGGAGTTGGATCGCCGGATGCTGGCAACTAAAGCAAAGCGCCTGGAAGCCGAGCTGGATAAATTACAGCGTCAACAACGTACGCAACGCAGAGCCCGAGTTCGCAATCAAGTGTTCTCGGTCTCCTTAGTGGGTTACACCAATGCAGGTAAATCGACGCTATTTAATGCCTTAACGAAGGCTGGCACGTATGCAGCCGATCAACTCTTTGCCACCTTAGACACCACATCCAGAAAAATCCATTTGGGTGAAGGGATGCAAATTGTCCTCTCCGATACTGTGGGTTTTATACGAGAACTTCCCCATCAATTGGTGGAGGCCTTTCGGGCCACCTTGGACGAAACCGTCCACGCCGACTTAATTCTGCATGTGATTGATGCCTGCAGTCCAGTAGCATTGCAGCAACAAGCGGAAGTAGAAGCCGTTCTCAAAGAAATTGGGGCCGATACCATTCCCCGCATTGAGGTCATGAACAAAATTGACCTGATGCCACAAACCTTTACTAAGGGCTCGCAGATTGTGCGCGATATTAATGGGGTGCCATATAAGGTCTTTATTTCTGCCCAAGCGGGAATGGGTTTAGACCTACTCCGACAATGTCTAGGCGAGTTTGCGCAGATGACTGATAAACTAAGGGTTGAGCACGCTTTAGTCCAAAAATTAAGGGCCCGTGGCGACCTGCTTGAACCATTAACTGATAGACCAGAAACAGCTGATTTTGATTTCCATCCAAACCCAAACCATTCGCCAAACACTCCGTAAAGTACGTGATTACTTTGCCGGTTTTTTCTCAGTCAATGATCCAGGCTGGGGTAATAACCCCCAATCCAATGCCCCCAAAGAGGATAAGGATCCTAAGGGCGGTGAGAACACTACCCCCAATCCACCTAATCAGCAGCCGCAAGATAATCGCCGCCCAAATAGCGGACCGCCTGATCTTGATGATCTTTGGCGTGATTTCAATGACAAGCTTAATAATCTGTTTGGGGGCAAAAAGCGTCCCTCTGGTGGTGGACAGCAACCACCTAGCGGGGGTGGCCGCAAACCACCACAATTTAATGTCGATGGCTTTAACCCCAAAGTAGCCAGTATTGGTGCAGCAGTTATTCTGGGTCTAGTTTGGCTCTTTAGTGGCTTCTTCATGATTCAGGAAGGACAAGCCGGCGTAATCCTGACCTTTGGTAAATACGATTACACGGCTCGCCCGGGCATCAATTGGCGCTTACCATTCCCAATACAGTCTACTGAAATTGTTAACTTATCGGCAGTCCGATCTGTCGAGATTGGTCGTCCAGTCATTATTAAAGGAACCAATCAAAAAGACTCTTCGATGTTGACCGAAGATGAGAACATCATTGATGTGCGCTTTGCAGTTCAGTACCGCCTTAAAGATCCAATGGAGTACCTCTTTAATAACCGTGATCCAGATTTGGCAGTGGTGCAAGCCGCCGAGACCGCGGTGCGAGAGATTGTAGGTCGCAGCAAGATGGACACCGTTTTATACGAAGGACGCGAGAAAATCGCAATTGATCTATCACTCTCGATTCAAAAGATATTAGATAGTTATAAGGCCGGTATCTTTATTACGAGCGTTACAGTACAAAATGTCCAGCCCCCTGAGCAAGTTCAAGCAGCATTCGATGACGCGGTTAAGGCGGGACAGGACCAGGAGCGCTTAAAGAGTGAGGGTGAGGCGTACGCAAATGACATCCTGCCGCGCGCCAAAGGAACCGCAGCGCGCTTGATTCAGGAAGCCGAGGGCTATCGTGCTCGGGTTGTTGCGATGGCCGAAGGTGATGCCATTCGCTTTAAGCAAATTTATACCGAGTATGCAAAGGCACCTCAGGTTACTCGGGATCGGATGTATATCGATACCATGAGAGAGATCTACACCAATGTCTCTAAGGTATTGGTCGATACCACTAAGAGTAATAGCTTGCTGTATTTACCGCTCGATAAGATCATTTCCCAGGTAAGCTCAGAAGCACAACAAGCTGCCCAAGCACAAACAAGTGGTTTGCCAAGTATTCCAGCGCCTGCTGTCCCAAGTTCGATTGCTAATCCAGCACCTGTAGATCGTGCCCCTGAAAAACGCGATGGCTTGCGTAGCCGTGATCGCGGTGATCGTTAAGAGTCGAGGAAAATAACTATGCCAAATCGTATCCTTGGACTTATTGTTAGCTTAGTAGTCGCTTTCTACTTAATTACATCCTGTATCTTCGTGGTAGATCAGCGCAAATATGCAGTGATCTTCGCCTTTGGTCAGATAGTTGAGGTGATTGAAAAGCCTGGTCTACACTTTAAATTACCAGCACCGTTTCAAAACGTGATCTTCTTTGATCGTCGTATCATGACGATTGATAGCCCAGATGCGGAGCGTTTCATAACCGCAGAGAAGAAAAATCTCTTAGTCGACTCCTATGTGAAATGGCGGATTGTGGATCCCCTCAAGTTCTTCGTGAGCTTCCGAGGTGACGAGCGTCTTGCAACCGATCGAATGAACCAATTAGTGCGCTCTGCTCTGAATGAGGAATTTACAAAGCGTACGATTCGGGAAATTATTTCGGAGCAGCGTGAGCAAGTGATGCAGGGTATCCGTAAGAAAGTTGCGGAAGATGCGAAAGATATTGGTGTTGAGATCGTTGATGTGCGCCTCAAGCGGGTTGATCTCTTGGCAGAAATTAGTGACTCAGTCTATCGTCGAATGGAAGCAGAGCGTAAGAGAGTCGCTAATGAACTACGTTCTACGGGCGCAGCTGAGTCCGATAAGATCCGCGCTAATGCCGAACGACAGCGTGATGTAATTTTGGCAGAAGCCTATCGTGATGCTCAGCGTATCAAGGGTGTCGGTGATGCACGAGCAACATCATTCTATGCAGAAGCCTTTAATCGAGATCCTCAGTTCGCCCAGTTCTATCGTAGCCTTGAGGCTTATCGCAATTCCTTTAAGGACAAGAAGGACATTATGGTGATTGAACCCAATAATGATTTCTTCAGGTTCATGCAAAAGAAAAATTAATTTCTTTCATCATGAATCGCTGGTTATTACCTGAGGATATTGCTGACGTATTGCCATCTCGGGCTCGTAAGATTGAGGAGCTACGCCGTCGTGCGCTAGATCTTTATCAAACCTACGGATATGAGCTAGTAAATCCTCCCTTATTAGAGTTCTTGGATTCATTACTCACTGGCACTGGCTCAGACCTTAATCTGCAAACCTTTAAGTTGGTGGATCAGCTCTCGGGCAGAACCCTTGGATTACGGGCTGATATCACCCCTCAGGTGGCTCGTATTGATGCCCACTTACTAAATCGAGAGGGTGTTACACGCCTTTGCTATGCCGGATCAGTGGCCCATGTCCGAGCACCAGCAGGATCGAGCTCGCGTGAGGAGCTTCAGATCGGGGCAGAGATTTATGGTCATGCAGGATGGGAGGCCGACCTTGAGGCCCTTAGCCTGCTGTTACAAACTCTTAATAAGGCTGGCCTTAAAAAGGTTTATCTCGATCTCTCGCATGCGGGTGTCTTGAAAGGCATCTTGGGAGATCATGCGCTCAACGCAAGCGATACAGAATCCCTCTACGCCTGCTTACAAACAAAAGATCGGTCGGGCTTAAGCCAGTGCATTGCTAAGATGCCGCCCGCGATTGGCAAACCCTTGCTGGCCTTAATTGAGCTTAATGGTGCCTGTGCGGAAGTGCTAGAGAATGCACGTTCTGGCAAGTTCGTATTACCCAAGAACCAGGTTATCGAGCAAGCCTTAAATGATCTTGCACGATTAAGCGAAGTATTGTCCGCCACTGGGGTTGAATTAAGCATTGATTTGGCAGATCTGCGTGGTTATCAATATCACAGCGGGGTGATGTTTGCTGCTTATGTGGATGGTTTGCCTCAACCAATTGCACGCGGCGGGCGCTATGACCATGTTGGTCAAGCATTTGGTCGTTCACGTCCGGCAACTGGTTTCTCATTGGATCTTTATACATTGGCCGATTGTTCCAACGTGAATGTCAAACGCAGCGCTATTATTGCACCCTGGTCGGATGATCA
Source organism: Burkholderiaceae bacterium (assembly GCA_009924985.1). Lineage (GTDB taxonomy): Bacteria > Pseudomonadota > Gammaproteobacteria > Burkholderiales > Burkholderiaceae > Polynucleobacter. The sequence continues at coordinate 20,620 of RFQL01000016.1, forward strand.
AAAACTATTAGCCATGATTGCAGATCTGCGGAGTAAAGGCGAAGTCGTGATTCAATTACGCGAGGGTGATGAAGCCAGCGCAGAAGAGTTTGTCTGTGATCGTGAGCTCATTCAGCAGGGTGCTAGTTGGCAGGTACAAGCAAAATAAGCTGGTCAGTCAACCCTTTAGAACGAATAAAAATAAATTGGAATTCATATGGCGCAATCGGGTCGTAATGTTGTAGTGATCGGCACTCAATGGGGTGACGAGGGGAAGGGCAAAGTCGTTGACTGGTTGACCGATCATGCGCAAGCAGTCGTTCGCTTTCAAGGGGGTCACAACGCGGGTCACACCCTCATCATCGGAAATAAAAAAACCATTCTGCGTCTTATTCCATCGGGCATCATGCATCCTAAGGTCACTTGCTATATTGGCAATGGTGTTGTGCTCTCTCCCGAGGCCCTCTTTAAAGAGATTGGTGAGCTCGAAGCTGCAGGCTTAGATGTCAAAAGCCGTTTAAAGATCTCCGAAGCTGCCACTTTAATACTGCCGTATCACGTCGCTATCGATCATGCGCGTGAGAAAAAACGCGGTAGCGATAAGATTGGCACCACAGGCCGAGGCATTGGCCCCGCTTATGAAGATAAAGTAGCCAGAAGAGCACTGCGCGTTCAAGACTTCTTCTATCCTGACCAATTTACAGCCAAGCTCAAAGAGAACCTGGAGTATCACAACTTTGCCTTGACCCAATACTACAAGGTTGATGCACTCGACTATCAAACAGTTCTCAATGAGATGATGTCATTTGTTGAACAGATTAAGCCAATGGTAGTTGATGTCTCTAGCGCTCTATATGCTGCAGAGCAGGCTGGTCAGAACTTATTGTTCGAAGGCGCACAAGGCACCTTACTGGATATTGACCATGGTACCTATCCCTTTGTGACCTCGAGCAACTGTGTGGCTGGTAATGCTGCTGCTGGCTCGGGTGTTGGTCCGAGCTCATTGCATTACATCTTAGGAATAACTAAGGCATATTGCACACGCGTGGGTGCGGGTCCATTCCCCAGCGAGCTTTATGATCATGAGAACCCAGCCAAGCAAGATCCTGTCGGTATCCGTCTAGCAGAAGTTGGTAAAGAGTTTGGCTCGGTGACCGGTAGGCCCAGAAGAACCGGTTGGCTAGATGCTGCCGCACTTAAGCGTTCCATTCAAATTAATGGATTAACCGGACTATGCATCACCAAACTAGATGTACTGGATGGGATTAAAACCATTCGTCTGTGTGTGGGCTACAAACTCGATGGTAAGACTCTGGATGTATTACCAAGAGGGGCAGAAGCAGTTGCGCGCTGTGAGCCTATCTATGAGGATTTTGCAGGTTGGACCGAGAGCACCGTTGGCATTACCGATTGGAACAAGCTCCCCAAAACAGCCCAAGACTATCTCAAGCGGGTGCAAGAGATCTGCGGCAGACCCATTGCCATGATCTCCACAGGACCAGAGCGCGATGAAACCATATTGTTGCAACATCCGTTTGAGAGTTGAACAACTTCTTATTTGGTGCCCAGAAGAGGACTCGAACCTCCACAACCTTTCGATCGCCAGCACCTGAAGCTGGTGCGTCTACCAATTTCGCCATCTGGGCAGTGCTTGCATTATAGGTTGCCTGTCAGAACAATGTGTTCAAATTACCTAAATGAGTTGTTTATTGAAACACCCAATACAAAAAGTATCTAATGCGTAAAAATGAAATTCCTGTGCCGCGCGATGGTGACCGTCTGGGCACTGTACAGGGCCATCGCGATGGCTTTGGCTTTGTGGCACCCGATGACGGCGGAGAAGATATCTTTCTGGCTGAGCGAGAGATGGCTCGGGTCATGCATGGAGATCGAGTTTCCATCCGTGTATTAGGAACCGATCGTCGCGGTCGTCCCGAAGGCCAAATTGTGGAGGTATTGGTTCACGCTAATCGGGTAGTTATCGGACGCCTTCTCAATGAGAACGGGGTTCTGATCGTAGCCCCTGAAGATAAACGTATTGGTCATGACATCTTGATCCCACCCAAGGGACAAGGAATGGCCAAGCTGGGTCAAGTGGTGAGCGTTGAGATTATTGATTACCCTGATAGCTATCGACAGGCCGTAGGACGAGTAACCGAGATCTTGGGAGAGATTGATGATCCCGGAATGGAAATCGAGATTGCGGTCCGCAAGTACGGAGTGCCTCATACATTCTCGCCAGCGGCACTAAAAGAGTCTGAGGCATTACCGAATGCCGTTACCCAAGATGATCTTATTGGACGAGTTGACCTGCGTGATGTTCCCCTAGTCACGATTGATGGCGCGGATGCACGCGATTTTGACGATGCGGTTTATTGTGAACCAGTGCAATACGGCCAAGCTAAAGCATGGCGTTTAATTGTGGCGATTGCTGACGTTGCTCATTATGTCAAGCCAGATCATCCTCTCGATAAGGATGCATTATTGCGGGCAACCTCGGTGTATTTCCCCAGAAGAGTGATCCCAATGCTGCCGGAGAAGATCTCCAATGGATTATGTTCTCTCAATCCTGGAGTCGATCGCCTGTGTATGGTGTGCGATGCTGTAGTTGATCAACGTGGCGAGATCTTAGCCTATCAGTTTTATCAAGGGGTCATGCATTCCTCCCAGCGTTTTACATACGACACCGTCTGGGAGATCTTAAGTAACACCCGTGGACCAGAGGCAGTGCGCTACGCCGAGTTCAATGAGCAATTAAATAATCTCTACCATCTCTACAAAATCTTATTAGCTGCACGTGAGAAGCGGGGCGCTATTGATTTTGAGACCACCGAGACCCAAATCATTAGCAATGAGCTTGGTAAGATTTTGCGGATAGAACCAAGATTGCGCAATGACGCACATCGCTTGATTGAAGAATGCATGCTGACCGCTAACGTCTGCGCTGCCAACTTCTTGCAAAAGCATAAGCATCTCAGTTTGTTCCGCGTGCACGGTGAGCCATCGATCGAGAAGGTACAAACTCTCAAGCAAGTACTGCGTACAACGGGCTTGCATCTAACGGGTACCGATAAGCCTCACCCTAAAGACTTTGCCAAGCTCATGAAAGAGATCAAGGCGAGACCCGATGCTGGCATGTTGCAAATGATGATCTTGCGCTCAATGCAGCAGGCGATCTATCAGCCTGAGAACGAAGGTCACTTTGGCCTCTCGTACCCAGCATATGCGCACTTCACAAGCCCGATACGACGCTACCCTGATTTATTAGTGCATCGCTCTATTAAGGCGATTCTCAATAAGAAGAGTTATCACCCTCATTTGCCCGAAGATGTGCCGATGAACTTGACCATGCCACGGAAGGGTCAGGGGAGAGCCAATGCTGCTGCTGTGAAGCAATCACAACAGGATGCCAAGACCAAGGGTAAGAAAACAGGGACCAAGCAGGTTTCCAAAGACGGTGCAGCGCTTGCGGTCTGGGCCCAATTTGGGGTGCATTGCTCTGCCAATGAGCGCCGCGCGGATGAAGCCTCGCGCGATGTAGAGGCATGGTTGAAGTGCTACTACATGCGTGATCACCTTGGCCAAGAGTACTCAGGCACGATTACTGGCGTAGCTAATTTTGGTCTCTTTGTGCAACTCGAGAGCCTCTTTGTCGAGGGTATGGTGCACGTGACCGAACTCGGTGGAGATTATTACCAATACGATGAAGCTCGCCAAGAACTCCGTGGGGAACGCACCGGTATTCGGTATCGCATTGGTGATCGCTTGCATGTATTAATAAGTCGAGTGGACTTAGATGCCCGTAAGATTGAGTTTGGATTAGTAAAGGCTAATCTTGGCAATGAACGCGATGGCACCCGTTTTAAATCTGTCGTCTTGGCCTCTGATACGGGACGCCCAAACAAGAAAGCTGCGCATAAGAAAACCCGTCCGGATGAGAAGGCTCCACGACGCGATGCCGCTCCTAGTAAAGCAAATAAGAAAGCTAAAGCCAAGAACGGTCGTAATCCTACAGCTCGTCAGCCCTCGATTGCCCAAGGGACCGGTCAGAAGAGCGCCAAAGGGAAGCGCAAATGAAACAGATTCTGTTAGGTTTTCATGCGGTGCAGACTCGCTTACGCATCGATCCTGAAAGCCTGCAATCGGTCTATTACGATCCAGCACGGCGCGATCGACGCATGGCAGATTTCATTAAACAGGCTGAGCCACTCTTAGGTAAGAGGCTTTACTCAGCCAATGCAGATCGTCTTCATAATTTAGCCGGACATGACCGCCATCAGGGGATTGTGGCTCTGGCAGAACCCATCTCGATCGCTAGAACTCTGCCCGAGTTACTCGATAGTATTGATGCCAAGAATGATCCACCTCTCCTCTTGGTTTTAGATGGCATCACAGACCCACATAATTTAGGAGCTTGCCTACGGGCTGCGGATGGAGCAGGCGTTCATGGAGTGATCGTTCCCAAAGATCGCTCTGCGAGCATTAATGCCACCGTGAGCAAAGTGGCAAGTGGTGCTGCTGAAGTAGTGCCCATCATTACAGTCACGAACCTCGCTAGAACTATGCGGGAGATGCAAGAGCTTGGCATCTGGTTGATTGGTACCGACGATCAAGCAGAGCAATCGATCTATGACGTAGACCTCAAAGGGCCCACTGCGATTGTGATGGGAGCCGAGGGTGAAGGAATGCGCCGTTTAACCCGCGAGACCTGTGATCAATTGGTCAACATCCCGATGCAAGGAGCAGTTGAGAGCCTAAATGTATCAGTAGCGACAGGTGTTACTTTGTATGAAGCAAGACGTCAACGTCTTACTAAGAAATAAAAAGATCTAACTAAATTAGCTTAACTGAGCAAGCTTAACTGAGCGGTCTTAATTGAGTAAGACCTCAAGTTTCTCGATATCCGCACAGAAGGTCTTGATCCCCTCGGAGAGTTTCTCGGAAGCCATCGGATTCTTGGCCAACTCATTTTCAAAGTGAGTCTGATCAAGCTTTATCTGTTTCAAATCGGCTCTTTGGGCTTCTTCCGCAATGAGTCTTGGGCTCACCTCAGTAGTGCTCGCTTGTAACTCTGCCAAGAGTTCAGGGCTAATGGTTAGTAAATCACAACCCGCTAACTCCAAAATCTGACTGGTGTTTCGAAAACTAGCACCCATAATTTCGGTAGCAATCTCAAAGTGCTTGTAATAGGAAAAGATCGAACGAACCGACTGCACACCAGGATCGTTTGCTCCAGCATGTTGAACAGTCGACCATTGATCGCCTAAGGATTTCTTATACCAATCACCGATGCGACCCACAAACGGTGAAATCAATTGCGCTTTGGCATCGGCACATGCAACAGCTTGCACCAGAGAAAAGAGTAAGGTCATATTGCAATGGATATCATCTTGCTCTAATTCCCGAGCAGCAACAATACTCTCCCAAGTGCTTGCTAATTTAATTAAGACCCGAGCACGATCAATCCCTGCGGATTCGTATAGGGTGATGATCTCCCGAGCCTTATGAATGGTTGCTGCGGTATCAAACGATAGGCGGGCATCCACCTCGGTCGAAACTCGACCGGGCACAATCTTCAATATCTCCCCCCCAAAAGCGACTAGAACCCGATCAATCAGCTGCGCTGGAGTGGCTTTAGGGTTAGAGCGTTTTACATCTGCCACCAAATTACTGTAGGCGCTTTGTTGAACCGCCTTCAAAATCAAGGAGGGATTGGTGGTGGCATCTTGTGGCTGAAATTGGCGCATACGCTCAAAGTCACCCGTATCGGCAACCACCGTGGTATAGCGCTTGAGTTGAGAGAGAGTATCCATAACCGAATAGTAAATGATAGCGAGAACATTCGGTATGATTGCAATCATGAACCAAGA
>RFQL01000151.1 GCA_009924985.1 Burkholderiaceae bacterium
GGGGCCATGCCATTTACATAATCCATCCTATGATTTCAATGACGCTTTAATTCCCGTAGGCATCAATTACTGGGTCCGCTTAGCGCAAACTTTCTTAGCTTAAAGAAGTCAATCCTCATTAACGATTCTTAAATTGAGCGGGTCGCTTTTCTAGGAAAGCAGCCATACCCTCTTTTTGATCCTCAGTGCCAAAACAAGCATGAAATAAGCGTCGCTCAAACCGGATGCCTTCACTCAAGCTCATTTCGAATGCCACATTGACACTTTCTTTCACCATCATGAGTGTTAATAAGGGCATTGCGGCAATAGTTTGTGCAATGGCCTTGGTCTCAGTCATTAACTGTGCTGCTGGGTAAATACGCGCTACCAAACCACTGCGCTCAGCCTCTGCGGCATCCATCATGCGTCCAGTTAAGCATAAATCCATTGCCTTCGATTTTGAAACTGCACGCGTGAGCCTCTGAGTCCCGCCAGATCCGGGAACAATACCAAGTTTCACTTCCGGCTGAGCAAACTTCGCAGTATCAGCGGCAATAATCATGTCGCACATCATGGCAAGCTCACAGCCGCCACCCAAAGCATAACCAGATACTGCCGCAATCACAGGCTTACGCACCTTGGTAAGGGTTTCCCAATTTCGACTGATGAAATTATTACGATAGGTTTCCTGAAAATCAAGTTGCGCCATCTTGCCAATATCGGCACCCGCAGCAAATGCTTTTTCACTACCCGTAATGATCATGCAAGCAATGGAGTCATCTGCGTCAAACTTTAGTAAGGCGGTACCGAGCTCATTCATCAACTCATCATTCAAGGCATTAAGTACCTGTGGACGATTTAAGGTAATGATGGCAACCTTGCCTTCGGTCTCCGTTAAGATGGTGTTATATGACATTTTTAATCCCTTCGCGGTAGCAGTAACCAAACACGACCATTTTGCTTCATTCTGCCAGCTAACTCACCTGCCTGATCGCCGGTACCCCAGAAATAATCAACCCGTACTGGCCCCACAATTGCCTTACCAGTATCTTGGGCCATGACCAAGCGTCGTATAGGCTGATTACTTAAAGGCTGTGTTGTCTCCAAGAAGACCGGAGCCCCAAGAGGAATAGCACGTGGATCAATGGCGATAGTGCGTCCTGGGCTTAATGGCACACCCAAGGCGCCGATCGGTCCTAGATCCTGATTCGCCGATGGGGGCAACTCTTTAAAGAATACAAAACGCGGATTAGCATTGAGCATCTCTTGAACCTTATTCGGATTACGCTTTGCCCACTCTGAAATTCCTTGCATGGTCGCCTCAGAGCGGGTAATTTCTTTTCGATCCAAAAGCCACTGCGCACTAGACTTAAAAGGTTGATCATTGGTTCCAGCAAAGCCAAAACGCACAATCTGCCCACCATCTAACCGAATCTTTCCAGATCCCTGAATCTGCATAGATGCTGCCGCAACAGGATCCTCGACCCAGGCAATTTCAGAACCTTTTAGTAAGCCAGAACCCAATAACTCTGAGCGCGTTGGTGCTGGATTGGGTTTTGCTCTCACCCACGATTTAGGATACGCATATAAAGGAACGGTATAGCGCTCTGTACGAACGCGTGAGCCGTTCATAATCGGTTCGTAATAGCCCGTCACTAAACCCTCAGACCTACCAGTCACCTGATTACGAACTGAGTATGCTCGAAAGTTATTCTCAAAAAACGTTTTTGCATCTCTAGGCTTTTGTGCATTAGCACGATCACAAACTGCTACCCAATTAACCGGACCAGTCTTGCGCTTACGTAAGGCATTGCAACTCTGTAACCATGCTTGCCAGGCATCAGCAAGCACATCTTCATTCCACCCCGGGATATCACTAAAGCTCACTGGGGATAAACTTGCTGATGAAGCAGCATCATCAGTCACCACGGTCTCAACAGGCTTTTGGGTGCGAGGAAAGGATGATGTTGTCGCTGAAGACGGGGGTGTACTTGTTTTTGTAGGGGGAGCTGCGCACGAGGCTAGAAACAAAGCTGCCAATGCGGCGCTTACAGAAGCACTGAAGCCTGATTTGCGCTTTACAATTGTTTGCAAGAAAGAGAATACGCCCATGATTGCTCAATTATTTGATGAATACCCAATGCTCTTGTTTGTCCTAGAGGGACTGATTGCTTTAGGTATTCTATTGGCAATTGTATTTTGGACTGGCAAAGGCCGAAAAGACTAAACCTTAGTCTGCCAAAATCTTTGATAAGAAGTCTTTTGCCCGCGAGGATCGTGCGTCCGGATTACCAAAAAACTCGTCCCGCGAGCAATCCTCTACTATTTTTCCTTTATCCATAAAAATGACACGATGGCTTACCTTTTTAGCAAAGCCCATTTCGTGAGTTACCACGCACATGGTCATACCTTCTTGCGCAAGCTTGACCATCACGTCCAAAACCTCACCGACCATTTCAGGATCCAACGCTGAAGTTGGCTCATCAAACAACATCACAATCGGGTCCATACATAGAGCCCGCGCAATCGCAACGCGCTGTTGTTGGCCACCAGATAACTGGCCTGGAAACTTATCCTTTTGCTCTAGCAAGCCGACGCGCTCAAGATATTTAAGACCATGTTGTTTAGCCTCTTCTATTGAGCGATTGAGCACTTTAATTTGGGCAATGGTTAAGTTTTCCATGACCGAAAGGTGCGGAAATAACTCAAAGTGCTGAAACACCATACCAACCTTTGCCCGCAACTTCGGTAAATCTGTTTTTTGGTCGTGTAAGCGAATGCCATTCACAATCAACTCGCCTTCCTGAAAGGGCTCAAGCGCATTGATCGTTTTAATTAGGGTTGATTTGCCAGACCCCGATGGTCCGCAGATCACTACAACCTCCCCTTTTTTAATAGTCGTAGAGCAATCGGTTAGAACCTGAAACTGTCCGTACCATTTTGAAATATGCTGTAACTCAATCATTTTGATTTACTTTCTAAACTCATCGAATGATGGCAACTTTTTGCTGAATCCTGCGAACGATTCTGGATAAGGTAAAACAAATCAAGAAATAGGTAACTGCAGCCAATAAATAGGTTTCAATCGGGCGTCCAAAGTTTTTACCGGCAATCTCAAAACCTTTTAAAAGATCATAGGCGCCAATCGCATACACCAAAGAAGTATCCTGGAACAAAATAATGGTCTGGGTCATAAAGACCGGAATCATATTGCGAAAGGCTTGGGGCAAAATAACCAAGCGCATGTTTTGGGCATAACTCATTCCCAATGCTTGACCAGCATATACTTGACCGCGCGGTATGGACTGAATACCAGCACGCACAATTTCTGAGAAAAATGCGGCTTC
>RFQL01000152.1 GCA_009924985.1 Burkholderiaceae bacterium
TGTGAAGCCAAACGCCTTTTTAGAGGTAGATATACCGTTTTCTACTTAGGGATGGTTGTGTCAGACCATCGACCATAGCCATGGCCATGAAATTACTGTACAACGGATTAAACCTGCAGGCTAGTTACTTCTTTATAGGCATCGACTAAGCGGTTACGAACCGCGATCATGCCTTGCAGTGAGAGATTGGCTTTTTGCAGAGAAATGATCACTTCTTCCAAGGATGTATCGGAATTGCCGGCAGAAAATGCCTGTGCCTTGGCTTGAGCAGCATTTTGGGCACTGTTGACGTTCTCAATAGCGTTCTTCAAGATGTTCTGGAAATCGACCCCATTACCTGCTTTAGGATCAACAATGGTAGGGGCGCCAGGCAAGCCGGTGGCCATTGCCGCCTGCATTGCTTGCATCCGAGCCATCATTGAGTCGAGATTCTTGGTATCCATATTCCTATTATTACGATCTTTTCTAATTAAATCAATACTTTACTTATCTACCTCAAAACCAGCCTCTTTATAGGACTTGAGCTTATAGCGCAGTGCCCGCTCAGAGATCCCTAATATTTGCACAGCTTTACTGCGATTACCGCCAACTTGGGCTAAGACCTTGAGGATATGTTCCCGCTCAACTGAGTTCATATCGCTGGCGCTAGCTACTTGCCCTTGCGGACCTATAGAATTAGAAGCAATATTTGTGCCATTTTGCGGGTTTTCCCTCAAGGTATGTGAGGAAACACTCTCATTGGGGTGACTTTGGGCACTAATCTCGAGGTGCTCAGCCCCAATTTCAGAGCCATCGCACAAGAGCACAGCCCGCTGGATGATGTTTTCTAGTTCGCGCACATTGCCGGGCCAGTTGTATTGGGGTAGCAACTCCAAAGCACTTGCGCCCAAGACCAGATCGTCGCGACCAATATTGAGGCGATAGCGTTTGAGGAAAAAATCGGCAAGCGGCAAGATATCACCAGCGCGTTTATGCAACTCTGGAATATGAATCGGAAATACCGCTAAACGAAAGTAGAGGTCTTCCCGAAAGCGACCAACTTGTACTTGTTCCTCGAGATTGCGGTTGGTGGCGGCGATGATGCGCACATCGGCTTTAATGGGTTCCGCAGAACCCAAACGCTCAACCATTTTGTCTTGCAAGACCCGCAAGAGTTTGGCTTGTAAGGATGCGGGCATCTCACCAATCTCATCTAAAAATAATGTGCCACCGTCGGCTTGCTCAAATTTACCCGATTGCGATTTCGTGGCGCCCGTGAAGGAACCCTTTTCATGGCCAAAGAGAATGGACTCTAAAAGAGTGTCTGGGATGGCTGCGCAATTGAGGGCCACGTAAGGACCAGTAGTGCGCTTGGAGGTGAGATGAATATGGTGCGCAATAATTTCTTTACCAACGCCTGAGCCGCCTGTAATCAAGACACTCGTATCGGTTTTAGCAACCCGCTCGCAACGTGCCAAGATATTAATCATGGCAGGGTCAACCGCAATGATGGCGGGTGCTGACTTATTGGATTCGGCAACTGGTTTGGTGGGAGTATTACTTGATTTTTGTGAAGCAACTAGGGCTTCAAGCGCAGTGCTTGGGGGGCGATAGCGCGTGATTATTTCGATGAGTTGATCGGGCACAAAGGGCTTAATCAGAAAATCACGCGCACCTGCTTTGAGTGCCTCAACCGCCAGCTTGGCATCGGCAAAGGCGGTCATCACAATCACTGGTAGATCAGGGATTTCTTTGAGGGCCAGTTTAAGAAGATCAAGACCGTTCATGCCCGGTAGGCGGTAGTCGGTGATGAGCACCGTTTTAAGACCAGGCTGTAATAGAGGTAGAACGCTCTCAGCACGTTGATGGGTCACAAAATCAATGTGATTCAGGCGCAAGGTCACGGCAATGGCCTCACGCAAATCTTCATCGTCTTCAACCAAAATGACAGGAAAGTCAGTATTAATCGGGGTCATCATGGGGCTTGTGTGCTCATCCTATAAAGAGTTCATGCAGGGTAGGGTAATCGTGAAGCGCGCACCCTGGGCATAGTTCTCGGCATGGATAGAACCACGATGCGCCTCCAGCGCATTTTTGGCAATCGCCAATCCAAGACCGGTGCCATTGGAGTGACCCGTTGAGAAGGGTTCGAATAAAGAATCAATCATAGTCTGCGGAATGCCAGGACCTTGATCTTCAATCGTAATGGTAACGCGTTGCGATTGACTAGTGCCTGAAATCGTAATTTGTTTACCGGATTCAGAAACCGCCAGTGCATTCTCGAGGATCGCCAAGAGAGCATTCACAATCGCTTGCTGCTCAACATTGACGAGTAGATCTTTGGCAATATTGACGTGGGAGAGTAGTTGCACCCCCTTTTTTTCACAGAGAGGACGAATACCTTGCTCTGCAGTTTGCACAATACTGGCAATCGGAACGAGTTCAGATTTACGCGGCCGATTGGTAATAAAGCGCAACATATCCTGCGAGAGTTTTTCTAAGCCAAGCAGCTGCTTACGCAGACGCTCAGCAAATTCTTTGGATTGATCGGCCGCAATACGTTCATCGCACAAATGAGAGGAGTACAAGAGAGCGGTCGCTAAGGGAGTACGAAATTGATGCGCAATGCTCGCTGCCATCTTGCCCATGGCGGCTAGACGATTTTCTTGCTGTGATTGTTGATGCAAATGAATATTGGCACTGATGTCCTGAATTTGCACAATGCTGCGGCTACCTTCATCAATGCGCACTAATTGCACGGTGCGCCGCCCGCTAGGACTCTCAATTAAGTACTCACCGGGGGCAATCGATGCTTGCCAGTCGGTAGGTAGTGTTAGCGCTTGCCCAATCACAATCTGAGGTAAAAAATTGAGCACCGACGGGTTGTGTAATGAAACTAAATTGTTTTCGAGGAGAACAACCCCAGCTGGGATCGCATTGAGCAAAATACCCAAGCGGTGGTTAGAGTCATACAGCTCTTGGGTGAGCTGATTAATCTTCTCTTGCAAGTTCGCTTGTTGCGACTCCAGTTTCTTGGATTCTTCGTAAAAAAGGGCAAATGCCTCCGCCAGTTGATTGGGCATCAACTGCAACGTGGGATCCTCGGCTTCCGAGGCAGGCGACTTGGGCAAGGTCATATCGATGCACCGCAAGAACAAGTCGAGCGTGCCAGAGGCGCAGGTGACCAAGTGGTGCCTTCAAATCGCCATGGCCATGGCTTTTTTGCACGAAAGCGGCGTGCTACACCGCGACCTCAAGCCGAACAACGTCATGCTGACCGAGGGCGGGGAGACGATCAAGGTGTGCGACTTTGGCCTGGTGA
>RFQL01000153.1 GCA_009924985.1 Burkholderiaceae bacterium
CAATAAAGTGAAGCCCCTCTTTGAGCTCATGGGCAAGAACATTAATCTCGTTGGTGGCAATGGAGCAGGGCAGACCGCCAAAGTAGCTAATCAGATCATCGTGGCTCTTAATATTGAAGCAGTAGGAGAAGCACTCTTGTTTGCAGCTAAAGCCGGTGCGGATCCTGCTAAAGTTCGTCAGGCACTAATGGGCGGCTTTGCAAGCTCAAAGATCTTGGAAGTGCACGGCGAGCGCATGGTCAATCGCACCTTTAATCCTGGATTTCGGATTGAGTTGCACCAGAAGGATCTGAACTTAGCATTGAGCAGTGCTAAAGCCTTAGGTGTATCACTACCAAACACTGCAACTGCCCAAGAGTTATTCAACTCCTGTGCAGCACATGGTGGCAAGGCATGGGATCACTCCGCTATGGTAAAGGCCCTTGAGAAGCTTGCTAACTTTGAGATCGGACAAAAGGCTTCATAAGAAATGCCCACGCCTAAACTCTTGATAGTTTATCTTCACGGGTTTAGGTCGTCCCCAAATTCTTCTAAAGCACAACTAACAGGAGAGGCGATTGCCTCTCTCGTTAAAGATGGTCAAGCCATCGAATGGTATTGCCCCCAGCTACCACCATCCCCCCAAGCCGCAATGACGATGGTCAAACAAAAAATTGCAGAGACTAAGGCAAAGGATCTATGCATCATTGGTTCATCCTTGGGCGGCTTCTATGCCACCTACCTTGCAGAGCAATACCCCCATGCCAAAGCTATCATGCTGAACCCCGCTGTCCGCGCAGCGCGTGAGTTAGCCCCCTATGTGGGACAGCTAACTGCATACGATAGTGACGAGCCCTTTGATTGGCGAGCAGAGTATGTCGAGCAACTCAAAGAGCAACAGGTTGAAGAGATTACCCATGCAGAGCGCTACTTCTTGTTAGCAGCGAAGGGCGATGAGCTACTCGACTGGCATGAGATGGTAGAACATTACCCCGGAGCAAAGCATCTCATCATCGAGGGTAGTGACCACGGAATCAGCGAGTACCCGCTGTATCTTGATCAAGTGGTTGGATTTGCATCACAATACTAGTATGAACACTAATCAATCATTAATGACGCATCAAGAAATGGTCATCCGCATGCTTAAGAACCCTAAAGTTAGCGAAGAGTTAGCCCGCTTGAATAAGAACGAATTCGAACTTTAGATAAGAAAATATCAAAAAAAACGGCAAAGAAACAGACTAGTAGTCCTTAACGCCTCACCCCAGAACGCAAAGCTTTCTTGACCTTCCGAAAGTGATCCTCAATTGCTTGGGTAATGTTCTTACGCCCATGGTTCTTGCGTTCTAACAAACCTACACGTCGGTAGACCGCTTTGCGACCAGGTATGCTAATCACAATGCGTTTATCTTTATCCCACTGCACATTGGCAAGCATGGGTACAATCGCATAACCCAAACCTTGGCGAACCAACTCAATAATGGCCTCAACCGAGTTGACCACCATACTGCTCTCAATCTGCAAACGATTGGACCGAATCACCTGATCAACGAGTTCACCGGTCCAGGTTTTGGGTTCAAAGCGGATGAAGGGTAAATCTGTGCGATCTTTATCCTTGGGATAAATCAGGATCATTTGCTCTTCATAAAGCGCTGTCCATTGCACGCTTTTGGGAAGAGCGTAGGGCGACTCGGTCACAATCGCAGCATCTAAGACCCCAGCGATTACCTGTTCTAAAAAATCATTAGATAGGCCTGTGCTAATTTTGATCTCTAGCTCTGGGTATTGCTGCTTCAGTTGCTCCAGGGTCTTCCCAAATTGCCCCATCAAACTCGAGACCAGTGCCCCTAGTGTGAGCGAGCCACTTAAACCTGACTTAAATTGCACACCTAAGGACTCATAGCGCGAGATGATCTCCTGAATCGGATCGATCAAAGCCCGACCTTGATTATTAAGAACCAAGGAACGCTTATTGCGATCAAAGAGCGTAACCCCAATCTCACCTTCAAGCTGAGCCAATTGCTGACCCGCAGCAGCCGGGGTTAAGCCGATCTCCCGCGCGGCTGCAGCGACGCTGGGGTGGCGGGTGATGGCAATGAAGTTTTTGAGAACGCGGATACTAGACATGGATTAATTATAAAGTTTTTCTTTATCTTAGTGATAAAACAATTCGATATAAATTTTATGGTCTAACCCTATAATTACCACATGAACCAATCCATCCTAAACGTGAAGGTCTGGCGCGGTACCCAAGAGGGGGGCTTCGTGGACTACAAGGTACCCCGCGCAGCTAACCAAACGGTGCTGGACGTTGTTACCTATATCCAGCGCAAACTCGACCCAACACTAAGCTATCGCTTTGCTTGCCGAGTAGGGATGTGTGGGTCCTGCGCTATGACGGTAAATGGCAAAGCCCGTTGGACCTGCCGCACGCATGTGGCCAAGATTGCGGATAGCGACACCCTCGAGATTGCACCATTGGATAACTTACCGATCATCAAAGACTTGGCCACCGATATGACCGAGTTCTTTAACAAAATGAGTCAAGCGGTTGGCTACTTTAAGGGAGAGCAAACACGCCATGATGACTTCGCCAAGGTCAAACCCGATTCGAAAGAGCGCCAACTGGCCAATGCCGGGATTGAGTGCATTGGATGCGGCGTGTGCTACGCCTCGTGCGAAGTGGTGTCTGCGCGTGAGTCTTATTTAGGGCCTGCAGCCTTAAATCGTGCTTGGACCTTAGTGAACGATGAGCGCGATAGTCAGCAGCTTGATCGTCTGCGCGCGGTTGCCGGTGATGCAGGTTGTCACTCGTGCCATACCCAAGGAACTTGTTCAGAGCGTTGCCCCAAACAAATTGAGCCTACCGCTGGGATTGCGGGTCTTAAAAAGATTGTGGGACGTGCCGCAGTAATGGGTAGTAAATGGGGCAAGCTGTGAGCAATGCAGCAATACTACAAGCCAAACTTTGGTACTACCAACGCATCAGCGCAATGGTGCTAGCACTTTGTGTAGCGGTTCATCTCATCATCATCTACATTGCTGTGCAAGATGGACTAACAGCAAATGAGATCCTAGGAAGAACGCGTGGCAATTGGGCCTTTGCTTTGTTCTATGAGATCTTTGTGCTCGCCTGCTTTGTCCATGCCCCCATTGGCCTTGCCAATATCTTGCGCGAGAACATCCAAAATGCTTTTCTGAACCGCGCCTTACCACTCCTACTGGCAGCCCTAATACTCCTATTAGGAACAATGGCGGTAATTGGTGTGGTCTGGGGACAGCCATGAGCCAAAAATCTACGCGCCAACTTGATTTTCGGG
>RFQL01000154.1 GCA_009924985.1 Burkholderiaceae bacterium
CAAAGTACGGATCATTGAGTAACTCTCGAAAGTCCTCATGAGTTAACTCTTCATTACCCAATAACGATAAGGCTTTTTTAACAGAGAGAATACCAATTATTTTCTCAGGATCACCATTGCACACAGGTAATTTATTGTGATAGCAGGTCTCTAGTTGTCCAATGACTTCATCGATGGGGCGAGATAAATCTAAGATCTCCATCTTGGCTCTTGGCGTCATCACATCATTGACAAGAATATGCTCCAGATTAAATAGATTAAGCAAAATATTTCGATGCACAAGACTTCTTAACTCCTCAGCACTCATTGTTTGTAAACCCGCCTCTTTTTTATTAAGACCCATTAGTCCCATTAAGCCTGAGACAAAGGAGTTCACAAGCCACAATAAGGGCTTGAGAATGATGGTGAGAGGGTAAATAACCCAACCAATCTTAGTGGATATTTTTTCAGCAAATGCTGCACCAATGACCTTTGGAGTGATCTCACTAAAGATAATGATTAAAAAAGCAATTGTTAGGGTTGCAATGGAAAGAACAAGACCATTTGTACCAAATAAATGGAGCGCTATACCAGTGACCAGAATCGGCAAAATGGTATTAATTAGGTTATTGGCTATTAGTAATACGGAAAGAAGGGTATCAAGCCGTTTTAGCAATTTTTGAGTAAGCGCCGCCCCAGCATGACCGGCATTAGCCATGGCGCGAAGACGGTGCCGATTACTAGCAACCATGCTGGTTTCTGCCATCGAGAAAAATCCAGATAAAGCCAGCAAAAATACCACTAAGGCCGCTTGTGCCCATAGAGGCCAAGAGTCAAAGAATGCGTCCATTAAAGCTTTCAAAAAAGGTACAGGAGATCAATATAGCAAATACCGATTTTTCTAGCTATTGGGGTAGATTGTTTTTACTGTCAGATTAAGATGACAGGTATGACTAGATCTAGTGATCAGCAGCCCATCTTCCGTGAGCAGTGCATCATCGCATCCCCCATTGGAAGGCTTGGAATTACTACTCAATTGGTAGATAGTAGCTTGATGATTTCTGAGATTAGCTATCTTGCCAAAGGGATTAAAGCAATTTTTCCTCAAAATGATTTAGCAAGGGAGGCAAAATTGCAACTTGAAGCTTACTTTGATAATCCATTTTTTAAGTTCAATCTGCCACTCAAGCCGCAGGGCACTCCATTTCAGAATCGTGTTTGGTCTGCAATTGGTGAAATCGAAGCGGGTAAGACAGCTACCTATGGAGCGTTAGCGAAGAGGATCAAGAGTGGGTCACGTGCCGTTGGCGGGGCATGTGGCGTAAACTTTTATCCGCTTGTCATACCTTGCCATCGAGTTTTGTCAGCGAATGGCTTAGGAGGATTTATGCAGCAAGGCGGTGTAATCGGTAGGCATTTAGATATCAAGCGCTGGCTCTTACATCACGAGGGAGTAATTATTACGCTTTGAGAGCCCCACCCTGAAGACGAAAGAAAAGTCCCATTAAGAAATTACTGTGGACGGCAATTTTGGTAAAGATATAAAAACGACTTACTTGGGGACGCGTAAGCTTGACCTCAGCACTTTCCTGAAATTGATGACGTTTGGCTATTTGCTTAAGGGTAAGTACGGCAAGCCCAAACGCCAAGAAACAAAATTGGCGAATACCGGGCTCTGATTTGGGAATGCAGTAGATATAGCGCAAGGAGTCTTCTAATTTTTGATGGGCGATCACCAGTAACTCGGTTTGATCAATATCCTTGGGTTTCCAGGATACTCCGCGCAGCCGATCCTCGGGAGAGTCTTTAAGGATATTGGTCATTTGTAAGGCCTGGCCAAATGCAATGGCTAAGCTCTCCTTGCCGGAGATGGCTTTGGCAAACGCAGCTGAGTGCAGTGCAAAAACAGTGGTGAGCATTTCTCCCACAACTCCAGCGACAACATAACAATACTTTTCAAACTCTTTGAGGTCCTCTAAGCCCGCTTGATTCTGGCGAACATGAAAATAGGACATTCCTTCTGACATGATTTGTACACATTGTGCGACTGCATGGCGCTGCTTCTCGTCACAGCTTTGTAGAACACGCAAAACCCTTGGGATATTTTTAATCAGATCTTTTTCATCATGATTGGGGTGGTTAAGCAACGCAATTAAAGACTCTTTAACAAATTCTTCTGAATAACTAGAATCAAGTACAGTTTTGACAAATAAAGTAGAGAGTACTTGCTTTGTTTTTGGGTCAATACAAACAGCATCCTCAATCGTATCAACGATGCGACACAAGAGATAGGTATTGGCAACCACCTTTTCTAGGTTAGCGGGTAATAGCGGAATAGTGAGCGCAAAGGTTCTAGAAACAGATTCAAGAATTGTGCGTTGATACAGCTCATCGTGTGCTAGTTGATTAAAAGAGGAGGGGTTGCTAATACTCCGGGGCATGCTGTCATTATGTCAAACTGTTTTACAGTTAGCTGTCTTTTATATGGGCTGAGCGATATTGCTTATGGCGAACCAAGCTCTTGAACGTGAGAGATTTTAGGAGACAACAAAGAACCGAGTACCATTCCAATGGCGCTGGCAACAAGCCCAAGGAGTTGGGGCTCTACTGGCTCCTCCACCCCAGTAATCTCTAGAACGATCCAAACACTCAAGCCAAAAGAAATTGCTAGTAAAGCACCAAGATTGCTGGCCCTTTTCCAAAAAAGCCCCGCAACCAAGGGGACAAAAGCACCTGCTAGGGTAATTCGGTAGGCATTCTCAACCATTGTATGAATTCGGGCATCGGTCACGATGGCGTAAAAGGTAACAATGACAGTGAATATAAAAACAGTAACTCGAGTTGCCCATAAAAACTGCTTATCAGACATATCGGGAGAGAAGCCTTTTAGGATATTTTCAGTAAAGGTAACTGATGGGGCCAATAATGTGCCTGAGGCAGTGCTCATAATGACCGAGATGAGAGCGCCAAAGAAAACCACTTGGATGAAGAATGGCATGTGATTCAGAATGAGAGTGGGCAAAATCATTTGGGAGTCTGCGGCTAGAAATTTCTGAACCATAGCAGGATCAATCATGTTGGCTGAATAGGCTAAAAAGAGGGGTACTGCTGCAAAAAAGAAGTAGGCACAACCGCCTAAAACCGTACCCCAAACTGCGATTGTTTCATTCTTGGCAGCGTTGACCCTTTGAAAGACATCTTGTTGGGGAATGGAGCCTAGAGCCATCGTTAGCAAGGCTGCGATCCAGCCCAGCATATCAAGTAGATCTAGCTTTGGGAGGAAGTCAAATT
>RFQL01000155.1 GCA_009924985.1 Burkholderiaceae bacterium
AGCAACTACAGTGGGAGTGTCATTGATGGCTATGTGAGCGGCGCTACCGTCTTCATTGACCTCGATAATGACAAAACTTTAGATTGGGTTGATGCGAACGCGGACGGTCAGTGGACAGTGGGTGAGGGTGAGGCTTGGACCACGACTGATTCAAGCGGTACTTATACTTTTGCATCAGGCGTTAATGCGAAGGCAGGCTCGATTGTTTCCTTAGGGGGCACGGACATTACCACTGGTGCCGCAATCACAATCCTAACAGCAGAGGCTGGCAGCCAATACATCACACCAATTTCCACCGCATACGTCTCTGCGGGTTCTTCTGGTGCGGCCTTATTAGCCAGTATGGGGCTCTCTGCTGCCGACCTTTTATACGATCCAGTGTCAAGTACCAGCGTAAATGCAACAACTGTTTTAAAAACAGGATCGTCTTTACTGACCATCATTAATAATGCCAGCGCATTAGCAACTGAGCTTGGGGGTATTTCTGCCACAGCGGCTGCTAATTCAGCATTTAGTACCCTTGCCAATCTGTCCAGTACTGCATTAACAAACTTATTTGGAACATCATCGGCTGCTGCATCAGCATCGATGACTAGTTTTTTAACGAGCTCACTAAATTCTAGTGGTATTGACACGACTAATTACAGTAGTGCGATTTCAGCAACGGCATCTTCAGTTACGGCAATTACCACTGCACTTCAGGGTCTTTCTGCGGCTGCTGTCAAAAGTGGCGAACTCTATCAGCTTGCTGCTTCGGGACAAAGTACCTTAATGGCTGATATTAAATCTTTGGGATCTGCCGCTGCAGCAGGTGAAGATTTGTCAACAAAGATTTTAAGTTTACAGAGCGGCTACACCTCGGCGAATTTAAATGTTTTAAAAGCTGCTTCTGCAGCAAGACTTGCATTTAACACTCAAGATCCCACGAACCCGATCACAACAACGGCTGACACGTTTACCTTAGAAGCACCAGTCAGTGGCGCACCAATTATCAAACTTTTTAACCCCTTAAGTAATGACAAGATGACTGGTTCAGGCAGCCTTGGTCTTGCGGCAGTTGGTTTATTTGACACAAAATCATTTAATGGTTCGATTAAATCAGCCTCAA
Organism: Burkholderiaceae bacterium; assembly: GCA_009924985.1. Classification (GTDB taxonomy): domain Bacteria; phylum Pseudomonadota; class Gammaproteobacteria; order Burkholderiales; family Burkholderiaceae; genus Polynucleobacter. Next base: position 1,109 of record RFQL01000155.1, read on the forward strand.
ACTCGGGGGTTACAAGTAACAAAATCAAGTTTTCTGCGGCACAGTCTGCGGTTGAAGATTTTTATAAGGGAATGGCTATCACTTTATTGACTGCCTCCGGACCGGTTGCAACAACCATTACTTCTTATAACGGTCAAACAAAAGAGGCAACGCTTGGCACAACCTTATCGACTACTGTACTAAACGATATCACTACCAAAGGTGCAAGCTACCTGGTGTCAAAAGCAGTCCCAGCAAATATTTCGTTTGCGATTGTGAATGACAAAATACAAATTACCAACACATACGATAAAGACTATGAGTTCGGACAACTGGATTTAATATATGTAGCACAACAAGTTGGCAATCCTCAAGTTGCAAAAACGGGACTTGCAACGGTAAACATTCAGCCCCCCATTCCCACTGTTTCGCATTTATCTACATTTGCAACTGGTAAAACCTTACAAGTTACAGAGGCGATTACCGGTGCTGCAAATCAAAAAACGGTTAACGTAGGCACTGATGTTCCCGATAATCGAATTTTCACAGAAATTGCATTACCACTCAAGGTAAGTGGCTTAGGAGTCACTGGTAATTTACAGATTCAGGGACTACCGACGGGGTCATACCTCAGTTACACCAAGGCTGATGGAACTATTGTCAACATTGCCAAGGATGTTGGTTCACCTAATTGGACCATTGGCGGTGCCAATGCATTAGATGCGCGTATTTACTCAACTCTTAAGCTTCTCATTCCATCTGATTTATCAGCAGATTACGCGCTGAAGATTTTTGCTACGAGTCGTTATGGCGGACTCTCTAGCAGAGCAAGTGAATCGGTCACCGTATCAATTTCTGCAAATGCCGATGGCCTTTTGGTTTCCCCTGGTTCTGAATTTAATGCGATTAATGCGTTAGTGGATAACACGGTTCCTGCTGCGGGAGTGGAGGATACAGCTTTTGGACTAGTTGCTAATGAAATCAATGCCATGGTGTCGGCATTAACTAGTAAGCGTATTGATAGCGACTCGGAAAAATTGGGTTTACGAATTGAATTACCCACCGGCTTTAATGTTTCATTTACAAATCCAGCGGTCAAGCAGCAAACCATTACAGCCAGCGATGGAAAAGTGACTGTGCAACTCTACGAGTCCGATGGTGTTTCATTAGCTGCTGCATTACAAGCCGTACGATTTACACCCAAAGGGGATTTCTCAGGTACGGCGTCCATCCAAATTTTTGCAGGTACTTTTGAGCCATCGTTAGCCATCAATGGAATTCCAACTGCAACCGGTCCAGGGGCCTTAAAGCTTTTGGCTAACCCTTTTAGTGCATCCATTAGGATTGCACCCGTTTCTGACTTGCCCGTTCTTGAGGCGCCAACTATTGTTTTAAAAGACGGCACTCCTTGGAGCCAAGATCATAGTAACTACAAATTAGCAGACGGCCGATACCGTACCAGTATTAAAACGAAAGTCAATTCATCCGATGTGGATGGCTCCGAAAATGTGTATGTTGATATTCGTAAGGCTGAGCTTTCTGAAGCGGGTGCAGTTTTGGATGTTGGTGGCAAGACAGAAATTATCCAAATCAAGCAGAGTGACTTAGCAGGGCGAGCCATTTCATTTTTGAGTTCTGCAACCGGTGGCAATGTAAGTGACCTTGTAAAGTCTGGAACTGGGACTGCGCAAGTTGAAATTACTCAAGGCAGTACCGGTGTAAAAGAAGTTGCCGAAGTTATTTTTAATAACTTATCGGCCGGTAAAACAATCGGTTTTGGGGGACTTGTATTTACGGCAGGATCGAGTGGGGCTACTGCGAGTCAAATAGCTGAGGCATTCGCATCAAAGGCGGTTGGATTTTCAGCCAATAACACCGCAGTGCCGGGCGGGGTACTTTCGGGCACGCTATCGGGTTGGGGGACTGGAGCCAAAGAAACGGTGTGGTACCGTGTGGATACCGGTGCAGTTCAATCTGTCGATGTAATAGCACCGTCGACCACTGCAAAACCGATTTCTATTTTCCTAAGACCGGCTGCTGTTGATAGTGGCGCGGGTCTGACAGCGACAAGTACTATTTCACCAACGGTTCAAAGTTTGACGATTCCTTTTGAAGATCGTCCTGCCACTCCAAGTCTTACGGTGATCCCAACTGCTACTGGGCTTGAGGATCAA
>RFQL01000156.1 GCA_009924985.1 Burkholderiaceae bacterium
AATCCTTTGGTCCCAGGTTCAAGTCCTGGTGGGCCCACCAGAAATGAAAATACCAACCTTTGGGTTGGTATTTTTTTGAGTGCTACTTTAAGTAACGCTTGTTATGACCAATGTCATAAGAATGACTAATAATACGCATGTTAAAGATAATAATTAAGCTATGGTTTCAAGAGAAAAATTCGAAGAAATAAAAGAAAAGTACGGCTATTGGTCAAGCTGGGCGCTATGGGCTGAAGTAGGAGATGCGCCTAAAAGTAATGTTGGTGACTTATCAATCTTTGAGGGGGATGACTTCCTAAACCATCTCAATGCTGAATTTGTTCTTGTTGGACTCAATATAGCTAGAGCAGATATCGAAAAGCCATTAGCAAACTTTCATAGTTCTTTATCAAGAGCCCAAGACTACAAGATTAGATACGCTATTAAAGATACTCTCCTATGCGGGGCTTATATGACGGATGTTATCAAGGACTTTAATGAGGTTGACTCGGGTAATTTAATAACTTATTTAAAAAATAATAAGCAGTTTGAGCTGGATAATATTAAAGTTTTCAAAAAAGAGATTCAAGATTTGGGTGCTATAAATCCTACTTTGGTTGCTCTTGGCGATGCCACTTATGACATTTTAGTAAGAAACATTACTGAGTATAAGGTGCTAAAAATAAAGCACTACTCTCACTATATGAGTAAAGAGAAGTACCGAGAAGAAATTTCCATCCTTTTGGAAGCTTTTAATAAGAAGTAAATTTTTAATATAAAAGCCCCAGTTTACTTATTAGCTCTCCCCATACTCCTCCACAATTAGCCATGATTAGCCATACTTTATTTTGGTTAAATTGACCCCTGAAATTTAGCCAGTTCGGTTGCTCTCGCTGGGTCTCTGAAGCTAAATTAAGTGTATGGCAATTAAGAAAGAAACTACACATCAACTCATAAACCGGAACTTAACCTTATACCAGCGTGAACATAGCCAAGTCTGGCAATGCCGCTTTAAGGTGGATAACAAGTGGATACGTGCCACTACTAAAGAAACTAAATTTGATCTTGCAGTGACCAAAGCCAAAGAGCTTTTGATAGAGGCAGAAATTCGCAAACGCTCCGGGATTCCAGTGGTTACCAAACGTTTTAAAGATATTGCTCAATTAGCGATTGATCGGATGGAACGTGATTTAAAAGGCGGATTAGGCAAAGTGATCTACAAGGACTACATCCGGATCATCAATCAGCACTTTATTCCTAGTCTTGGACAACGACTGATTACCAATATTGACTACGATGCGCTACAGCAGTACTACAACGATCGTGAAGCCAAGTATGGAGCAGTTTTATCCAATAGCCATCGCAAAACCCAAAATGCAGCATTTAATCGAGTCTTTGATGAAGCGGTGGTACGCGGGTATTTGACGGACAGTAATCGCCCCAAATTAGATGGCAAGACCAAAGAGACTCAACGCCGTCCGGCATTTGAGCTTCATGAGGTTAGGGCTTTATTAAAGAACTTAGGACCTTACATTGAATCTAGTAGAACCAAAGATGTGCGTGAGCGCAGAGAAATTCTTAGAGATTATGTGGAAATGCTAATCGATACGGGTGCACGACCAGGCATTGAGTTACTTGATATGAAATGGAAGCAAATCCGTTTCATGATGAACCCCATTAGTACAGTCACAGATCAATTGGACGAAGAGGGTGAAGTTATTGAAGTGCATAGCCTGAACCGTAGTTGCGAGATGACAGTTAAAGGAAAGACCGGGCAAAGGCAAATTATTGGACGATTGCCTAGTGTCAGAGTGCTTGAGCGTATAGCTATGCGTAACTATGGCATAAAGAGCACTATTAAAGACCCATTAGCCGAATTGATTAAACCCACTAACGATGACTACATCTTTAGGACCAAAGAGGGCAGGGATTTAAGTGATGTGCTTAATCACATGTTTGATGGTTTCTTAGCGGACCATGGTTTATTGATTGATCCCAAGACCAATCAAAAGCGGGTGTTCTATAGCTTACGTCATACCTATGCCACGTTAGCACTTACTCACGATATGGTGCCTATACATACATTAGCTAAGCAGATGGGCACTAGCGTCTTAATGATTGAGCGGCACTATAGCCATTTACAGGTAATACAAGCTATTGAGCAATTACGCGGAGCTACCACTAGAAAGCTGATTGAAGCTGATGGTAGGGCAGCGGATAACTATCCTAGCAAGAAGCGGGCAGAACGGGAGTTGCGGGCGGCTTAATTTGGTTACAAGCGTTACTTTAAGTAACGCTTTGCCCTCCATAACTCTCTGCAAATAAGAAGCAAGATCTCCTTGTGAAAGTAGCTGCTGGTTATTAGGATGAGTAAACCACAATCTTGGCGTTGTCGATAATCTGTACTGCAATTGAGCCTTGTTGCTTCTTTCTGAGTACCGCAGCTAGCGCATCATTAAATGAACCATAGGTTCCAATGCCAATCCAAGCAGAATAGGGATTATTGGGTTTATGTAATGCCCTAAAGGTTTTTGACATTGGATAGCTTTCTAGTTGATTGAGAGTGGTTTGTGCGGCTTGGATCTTTTGCCTAGCTCGTTCAGCCTTAACCGCTGCTTGTGCTCGCTTGGCCTGATCTTTAAGGACTTTGATTCGCGCCTGTGCTGGGCTTAATGGTTTAGTTGGGCTAGATTTAAATTCATAAAATCGCATACTGATATTTAGCTGCTGGGGTTTAGTGATTAATACTCACCCGGTAGCATGATGACCCAGTGCTTCTGATCCCAACAGGCAAAGAGCATGATCTCGTCTAACGGAAAGTCGGTATAGGGGATCTGTTGGGTTGCTAATACCGTTCCATTGCCATCTTCGATGTTCAGTCGTGCTTTACCGTTATCTACTGTGAGTTTGCTGCTGATGAATGTTTCCTCTTTAGGTAGACGCTGAAGATGGCTGGTAATCGCATCCATCAGCCAATAGCAGCCTGCGGTGTCCGCAAGATACCGCGTACCATCCGTGAGCATGATGCTGGGCCACAGAGGGTAGTAGTACGCGGTACCAATAAATTGCTCCAAATGATTCAAAAGCTGGGATTTTGTTAGCTTCATTTTTGCTATGCCTCTCGTCCCACTATTTATGAGAGGGCAATTCTGGTGTGGAATTTCCCAAAACCATGCTCGTTTGACTCGTTTGACGGGTTTTTGGGATATCCATCTCAAAACGACTACGAAGTAAGT
>RFQL01000157.1 GCA_009924985.1 Burkholderiaceae bacterium
CCACTGGCGTTGATATGGCCAAGATGAAAATTGAGTTCTTAGCGCAATATAAAGAACGTTTTGGACATACGCTGCGCGATCGCTTAGTTGCTCACTTGCCTCGCTATGCACCCATGATTAGCAAAGTACCTGGCTTACCGCTTTTACTGAATTTACGCAATCACATTCCACTCATTGCCAAGGCACAAGAGTGGTTGACAGGTATTAGTGCCAAACGCTCCTTACCAGTGTGGCGGTCTAAGCATTTTTGGAACCAGGATGATTTGCCGTTTGTCACACCCCAGGAATTGGCTAAATCGAATAAACGCGTAGTGCTCTTTGCGGACACCTTTAATGCTTACTTCGAGAATAACAACCTGCAAGCGGCTCTTTCTCTTTTACAAAAATCGGGCTATGTCATTCATGTGGCGCAACCCGATCAAGATGATCAACAACAAAATCCGTTTTGCTGCGGTCGCACCTATCTGGCAGCAGGCATGGTCCCTGAAGCGAAAAAACGCATTACAGCCTTAGTTAATCACTTATTGCGATTGTAGGGCTTGAACCTTCCTGCCTATTTACCTTGCGCGATGAAGCCTTGCAAATGGGATTAGGGCCAAAGGCTGAACTGGTAAGCCATCAAGCGCAGTTGCTTGAAGAATTTTTGTCCAAAGAACAAAAAGCTGGACGCTTTGCCCCACGCTTTAAAGAATCGGCTCAACCAATACTGGTGCATGGGCATTGCCATCAAAAAGCCTTTGCTGCAGTCAGCCCCGCGTTAGATCTTCTCAGGTTAATTCCGAATGCCAGCCCACAACTGATTGAATCGTCCTGTTGCGGGATGGCTGGTAGCTTTGGTTATGAAGTTGAACATATTGAAGCGTCCAAACAAATGGCAGAACTCAGTTTGTTACCAAGTATTCGCAAGCATCCTAATGCCTGGGTGGTTGCGGATGGCACGAGTTGCCGACATCAAATTGCGGATGGGACGAAGCGGGATGCAATCCATATTGCGAGAATTCTGGAAGACCACCTACAGCCTTGATTGTCGATAAAAGCAATATGTATTTAGCTGTAGGCTCTCAGACCTACTAAATGGGGGGTATTATCAAAATCGTAGCTAGCTCAAAGTAAGCTGATTTAGCCGATATCATAGCTTAAAATAAAATATGCTCACTTTTCTAATTGCCTTTTGCTCTTCCCTGATTGCAACATTTTTATTGATTCGTTATGGTCATATTCATCAACATCTGAGCGGCGATCATGATCTCAACAGTCCTCAAAAATTTCATTCTAAGATAGTATCCCGTGTTGGAGGAATCGCTATTGCCTTGGGTGTTTGCTGTAGCTCACTTTACGTCATGTTAAAGGATGGTAATAGTGAACTCATTATTCCTCTTTTAATTGCATGCGTTCCAGTTTTTGGTATTGGCATTACTGAAGATTTATTAAAGAGGGTGGGTGTTCGTAAACGTCTTTTATTTACTGCTTGTGGGGCACTGGTTGCTGTTATTTTTATACCTGCGACAATTTCTACTTTGAATATCCCTGGCCTAGATAAGCTGTTAGCACTTACGGCAATCTCAATCGTATTTACCTGTTTTGCAATTACCGGCCTAGCAAATGGCTACAATATTATCGACGGCTTTCATGGTCTATCGAGTATGGTTGCCATTATCACTCTTGGTGCCATCTTATATCTCGCGTTTAAGTTAAATGATCTCCTACTTTTTAAATTAACGCTATGCATGCTTGCAGCTGTAATGGGGTTTTTTATTTGGAACTACCCGCGCGGACTTATTTTTCTTGGGGATGGAGGAGCCTATCTAATTGGGTTTTGGATTGCAATACTATCCATCCTTTTGGTCGAGCGACACAATAGCGTGTCTCCATGGTTTGCCCTTGCCATTAACATTTACCCCATATTTGAAACACTTTTTAGTATCTATCGGCGTCTAATTCATCAACAAAAAAATCCTGGTGATGCTGATGGCATTCATTTTCATACCCTTATTTTTAGACGTATTATCAAAAAATCTTCGGAAAATACTCTATCGAAAGATGGTCTCAATGCTAAAACGGCACCCTATATTTGGATCCTAGTCTCTATAAATGCTGTTCCAGTCATTCTATTTTTTGACTCTACGATCGCGCTACAAATTCTAGTGGTCTTATTTGGTTTTACTTACTTGTATTTGTATCGCTCTATTGTTCTATTCAAAACACCAAAGTGGTTTAGATTAGATTAGATTATTCTTTATTTACTCCTTTACAACTCCTATCGTTACCATCAATAAGGTCCCTGTCAGCAAGGCTGGCACTAAACGTCGGCTCGGGTTGGAGATCATTACCCCCAGCGCTAGAAGGCATACCAATACTCTTAGGTAGAGTGGAACGGTTGACAGTAGGCCAATGGGTAAAAAGATAAGGCGAATCGTGAGCGCTGCTACCATCGCATAAGTAACCGCTGAGAGCCACCGAAAGAACTCACTATCTTGGTTAACCTGCCCCGAGAGTTTGACGCCAATCGCTCTACAAATATAAGTACCTAGAGACGCTGCGATAAGAGCCAGCCATTCTTCCCAACCCTGTTTGAAGGTAAAGGCTGTATCTAGATTTTGATAGAGAGAATCGAGGATAGTCATGCAGACCTCTTTTGGTCATAGCGCCGAATCCATTTGCGATCAATCCAAAAGGCTAGCGTGCCACCAATGAGTCCGGCGGTGAGCAAGCTACTATCACGATCAATCAAATAGAAAATCGGACCAGCAATGCAGCCCATGAAAATAGCTAGGCGGTAACCCGTCACCCTGATCTCGGTAAAGGTCAGTAAGAAAAACAGTGGGTTAATGAAGATTAAGCCCAAGGTAATGGGCATAGGCACGCTGCCCGCAATTAAGAACCCTACAATGGTTCCTGGTACAGAGATTAACCAACACAAAATACCCAAACCAACAAAATAGCTCAAGCGATGCTTAGGCTCAATCGTCTGAAACTCTTTTAAAGACACTGCCCATGCTGTCATGGCCAGTAGATGTACCTTGGCATACAGTTGTTTATTACGATCCCGCTCGTGCAAGAGTGGAAAGAGAGTCGCGGTCATGGTCACAAACCGCGTTGCGGTAAGAGATGTCGCCAGAGCAATGGTGACCGATGAGGCACCCAGCAAAATCATCTCGAGCATCACAATCTGCCCAGGAAGGGCAAACATCAAAAAACTCGTGGCTGTCG
>RFQL01000158.1 GCA_009924985.1 Burkholderiaceae bacterium
TGCACAGTTTATTACACAGTCACGATTTAAGCGTGTAAGCCATTGAAATATATACATATTCCAGCAGCCACAAATTCTTCTAAGGGGTAGGTCGCACGTTCGAATCGTGCTGAGGGAGTAAGTGCCTGCTAAAACCAAAATTCGATCCTTAGTTGCAATCAGCAAATCGAGCGTTACTTTAAGTAACGCATATTCCCCAAAAAGTACTTTGGAGCAACGAAGTGCTAAACGGTTGCTCCAAAATTCCTTTGGTTTCAAAACCAAAGACCGAGAGACCACTTCCTTAAAATCCCTGAATTTGCTTACACATTTGCTTACACACCGACACTGACCACCCGCAGACCCCCTGTTTATATGGCTCTATCTTGGGTGTCTGCTCTCATAACCAGAGAACCTAAACTCGACCTAAACCTCACAAAAAGCTAGCTTTTGAGACTAAAGGTGAGATATGGTCATGTGAGCGTTACTTAAAGTAACGCTAGGGGGGCTAAAAAGTGTGTAGGCAGACACTACACAGTTTACCGATTGGCAATACTCATGGATTATGGTCTGAGGGGCTGCTTTCGGCCATTAGCAGACGATCGACTGGATCCCTAAAAAAGTGATAGGATTGAATCATGTTAAGAAAGCTTCTACTAATCTCTTTGATTATCCTTGCGCCAATGCATTCATTAGCTGCATTGCAGATGCCTTTTGATCGTCAAATGGAAGTAACTGTCATACAGTCTGCAGATGTTGTACAGCATCCCTGTCACCAGGATGTAACAAATGCCCCAAATGATGAAGACCCTTCGCTGACGCAGAATATGGGTTGTAATGCCTGTACTTTATGTATGGCTTTTGGTTTATCTCCTTACCACCTTGGAATTACCCAAAACCAGTTTTCTATTATTTTCAATGCTAGTAAAAGAATGAGTTTTATGACTCCCTTGGTTTAAACAAACCACCCATTCTTTAACTCTCCCTAGCATAAGTCCGCCCAAATTTTGGGTATCTACTTTATTGGAGAGTTGTATGAAAAAAATTATTATTGCTTTAACCTGCTTGATATCGTCTTATGCCTTTGCTAATCCGGAATGGGTCAACGGTGAGATTGTGAGAATCGATCCATCCCGTGATCGTATTGTGCTCAAGCACGAGTACATCGCCAGCATCAAAATGCATGCAATGACCATGCCTTTTGGTACACCCAAAGAGTTAAATCTAGATGCCTATCGTCCTGGCGATAAGGTGCGATTTCAAATTAAGGTGGTGGATGGCACTCTAGACATTGCTGCCATTGAAAAGCTGAAATGAAACTAACTTTACTTTTCAAGTTTATATTTTTTGCGGTGATATGTTTTGCTACACAGCTCACTGCAGCTCCTTTGGGTTATAAAAATAGCTGGATGGTAATGGGTGATTTTAGTAAAACTTATCAAGAGCTATCAGCGAACTATTCCACTACAGCCAATGATGCATTCGGAGTTTCAGTTAGCGCAATGCAAACAGAAGATTCTGTATCAAGGCGGCAAAATGCAGAAGCAGTCTATACCCGCAAAGTGGCTCGTTGGAATCTGCCAAATGCACAAGCTAACATTTGGTTTATTGGTGGTTTAGGTTCTACAACTGGAAATACCTTTGGAGGGTCAAAAGCAATGGCTTCACCCGGTCTTCAGGTCGATTATGAAACCACCCGTTTTTACTCTATGGCATCTGCAAGAGTTTATGCAGCTCAAGGAGCTACTAGCAATATCACTACAGCACGCCTTGGAGCTTCATTTTACGAGGTGGATTATGACCAGCCTCAGCCTTGGGTAGTAATTGAAGCAAAACGAATGACGTTTGTATCAAATCAGTATGAGTTCACGCCGATGCTGCGCGTGATTCACAATCGGTATTTTGTAGAGGCGGGTGCTAATTTATCTGGACAGCTCCGTTTTAACTTTATGTATAACTACTAGGATGAAAAACATGAAACTTATTAATTTTGTATTCGCAATTTCTTTAATGGGATTGAGTCAAGCAGCTTTAGCAAGTATGAAGGTCACTGTTAATGGCATGGTTTGCTCCTTTTGTGCTCAAGGAATTGAAAAGAGCCTTCTCAAGCTAGATGAAACAAAAGCAGTGATGGTTGATTTAAAAAATAAGGTTGTGGTAGTTGAGGCAAAAGAAGGTAAAACTCTTAATGAAAAGTTAATCAAAGAGGAAATTACTGATTCTGGTTATGACGTAGTTAGTATTGAAACTATTCCACAGACGGTCGCTCAATTTAAAGAGCAAATGAAGGGCAAGAAATGAGCCAAGATGGTTTACCTGATATTAAAACCCCGTTCTTTAGTTCACTCGTAACTCTCTTTGCTAGCTCCAGCACCTTAGTTTGCTGCGCTATCCCTGCCTTGCTTGTCAGCTTGGGGGCGGGTGCAGCTCTAGCTTCACTCGTTGCCGTATTTCCTCAGATTGTGTGGATTAGCGAGAACAAAGAGATCATTTTTTTAATTAGTACAGTGTTGATGTTAATCGGAGGTATCGTGCAGTGGCGTAATCGTTATGCACCATGTCCAATAGATCCCAAGCTAAGACAAGCATGCCTAAGAACTCGCAAGTTCTCTCTAGGCATCTATTTAATTAGCCTAGCTCTGTTGATGATTGGGGGGTGGTTTGCTTTTATCCAGCCACTTTTATAAAAAGGAACGCCAAAGGAGCGGTTTGGAGCAACGAAGTGCGAAACGGTTGCTCCAAAATTCCTTTGGTTTCGAAAACTAAAGAGTGAGCCAGTACTTCTTTTAAATCCCTGAATTTGCTTACACATTTGCTTACACACCGACACTGACCACCCGCAGACCCCCTGTTTATATGGGTCCACCTTGGATGTCTGCTCTCATAATCCTTTGGTCCCAGGTTCAAGTCCTGGTGGGCCCACCAGAAAAGCAAACCCTCACTAGAAATGGTGTGGGTTTTGTCTTTAAGTTGGCCTGATTTTATTCTGTAATTGCTGAGTCATACATCGTCACACCACCACCAATCTTTTTCATCCCGTTCGTACTCAAGGTCAGGATCTGATGGTCTTTTCTCTGATTCTTTATGAATAGAAGAGTTCTGTTTCTGCTCTTCTTTGAGTTTACGAGAGCAATATTGCGGTCTACCTAGTATTTCCGGATCACTCATT
>RFQL01000159.1 GCA_009924985.1 Burkholderiaceae bacterium
CTACCATTGATAACTACTTTGATACCTTAGGTGGAATTACCAAAGCGGTGAAACGCGCAAAGGGTGGGCGAGAAATTCCGGTTTATATTGGTGATCAAACACAGGGTGAAGGTGTTGTCAGAACGCTATCGGAGCAGGTATCGCTCGAAACCAGAACTCGGATGCTTAATCCTAAATGGTTTGAAGGCATGCTAAAGCACGGCTATGAGGGGGTTCGACAGATTGAAGTGCACATCACGAATACGATGGGCTGGTCAGCAACAACAGGGCAAGTACAGCCATGGGTTTACAAACAACTCACCCAAACGTTTATTTTGGATCCTAAAATGCGTGAGCGTTTAGCGCAACTAAACCCAACTGCCTCAGCACGGATGGCAAATCGTCTCATGGAAGCATCGAACCGAAACTACTGGCAACCCGATGATGAAATGCGTGCCGCTATGAAACAGGCCAGCGATGAGCTTGAAGATCGTCTTGAGGGAGTATTTGAGACACCCGCTTTGCAGCGCGTTGGATAAAAATCCAATCAAATAACCATCAACGGGCTTTTCTGAGTGGGCGGAAGAAATATCGCGTCCAAGCTCTCTAGAGTTTTTAAATCTAGCTGAATATGGCTGGCAACTAAATTTTCTTCGAGCCGCTCCACATTAACCGTCTTTGGAATAGCGACTGCATTGGGTTGCCGCAAGATCCAGGCTAAGGCTAGTTGAGCTGGCGTAATTCCTAGGGTATCTGCAATAGCCTTTAAGTTAGGATGTCGAACCAAATCACCAGTCCCCAAGGGCGAATAAGCCATTAATTGCATTGTTTGCTTTTGCATCAGCGGAATTAAATCGTATTCAATTCCTCTTGCATTCAGAGCGTAATAAACCTGATTACAAACAGCACGCTCATGTGCTCCGATCCGATTCTCGGTAGCAATCCACTTTTGCAAATCCAAAGTGTCAAAGTTGCTGATGCCATAACTTCGAATTAAGCCCCGCTCATACAGCTTCAAGAAACCCTCAATGGTTGCCTCATACGAATGCGATCCTTGCCAATGCAGTAAATAGCAATCGATGTAGTCACAACCCATCCGCTTAATTGAGGCTTCACAGGCTGCAACGGTGCCTTTGGTACTGGCATTACTGGGCAATACCTTACTCACGATTTGCAGTTGATCGCGTTTACTGTGTCCAGCGATTTTTAATGCCTTGCCAATTAAGCTCTCTGCATTACCCGAGGCATACATCTCGGCAGTATCAATTAATCGATACCCCGTTTGTATTGCAGCTTCAATCGCTTTCACTTCATCGGACTCAGACCGAGCAGCTTCGCCCATTTGCCAGGTTCCAAGGCCTATGCGAGATTGAAATGTAAAGGTCATAGGATGAATCACACCGTGGCCGGTTATTAAGACGAGTCGCTATCTTTCTCCAACAACTCTTCCCAACGCTTCATTGAACGCGTCATTTGCTCTTCTACTTGGGTCAGCTCATTTTTAAGGGTAACGATAACGTGTGCCTCCCCCTTATAAATCTCTGGGTTTGCTAATTGCTCACTTAAAACCAATTGCCTTTTTTCTAGTTGCTCAATTTGATTAGGTAGCTTATCCAATTCTGCTTTCTCTTTATTGCTCAACTTACTCTTGGTAACACTTGGTTTTATCTCGTGCTTGCTCTCTACCTTTTTATCCTCTTTACTAGGCGTTTTATTGACAGAGCTTGCGTTGTTTGCATGCGTGAACTCATCAAAGCGTTTCTTTTGAACTGTATAGTCCTCATAACCACCTTCGTATTCTTGCCACTTACCATCGCCCTCATAGGCAATCATGCTAGTGACAACGTTGTCGAGGAAGGTTCGATCGTGACTCACTAGGAACACTGTACCAGCGTAATCTTGCAAAAGTTGCTCGAGTAGATCTAAGGTATCAATATCCAAATCATTAGTTGGCTCATCGAGTACCAAGACATTGGCTGGTCGAGCAAATAGCCTAGCTAACAAAAGTCGATTGCGCTCTCCACCTGAAAGCGTACTAATCGGCGAGTTGGTTCGCTCGGGCGCAAATAAGAAGTCGCCTAAATAGCTCTTCACATGCTTACGATTACCATTGATCTCAATCCACTCACTACCCGGACTTATAAAATCTTCAAGGGTAGCCTCTAGATTTAAACCTTCGCGCATCTGATCAAAGTAGGCAACCTCAATACGGGTTCCCATGGTTGCAATTCCAGAGTCCGGCTCGATTGTCCCCAAAATTAATTTCAGCAGGGTTGTCTTGCCCGCTCCATTAGGGCCCAAGAGCCCAACCTTATCCCCGCGCAAAATGGTCGCTGTGAAGTTTTGCACGATTGGCTTTTGATAGGATTTACTGATGTTTTGTAAGTCAGCCACGATCTTGCCGCTACGGTCCCCGGATGAGATAGCAAGTTTGATCTGACCCATGGCATTACGGCGTTGCGCTCTTAGAGTACGTAGCTTCTCAAGTCGAGCTATACGTCCTACGCTCCGTGTTCGCCGAGCTTCCACACCCTTACGCACCCACACTTCTTCTTGTGCCAATAATTTATCGGCTCGGGCATTGGCTAAAGACTCTGAATTGAGTTCTTGTTCTTTTACCTTCTCATAGCTCGAGTAATTACCAGGATAGCTGCGCAATATTCCGCGATCAAGCTCGACAATACGCGTAGCAACATGATCTAGGAAGGCCCGATCATGGGTGATGAAGATAATTGCACCCGTATAGGTGTTTAAGAGCTCCTCTAACCACTGAATAGAATCCAAATCAAGATGGTTGGTTGGCTCATCAAGAAGCAATAGGGCCTGCGCAAGCGCTACCCGTTTTTTAGTGCCTCCGGAGAGCTGCCCAATCCTTTGATTGGCATCGAGATGTAAACGGTCTAAGCTTTCGTTAACCCGTTGCTCCCAGTTCCAGCCACCTTGAGCATCGAGCTGCGATTGCAGTTGATCCAAGCGCTCATGATTGGATTCATCCCACTCACCCTCCGAAAGCGCTTCGTACTCTTCACGCAAAGCCTTGACCTGAGCCAAGCCTTCCGCAGCTGCCTCAAAAACGGTGTGCTCGGTCTGCAAAATGGGTTCTTGGGCCACATAGGCTATACGGATGTTCTGTTGATACTGCAAGAGGCCATCATC
>RFQL01000160.1 GCA_009924985.1 Burkholderiaceae bacterium
CTCAAACTCTTCTCGTAAGCGCACGTTAGACGACCGAAAACCACCACCCACGGGGGTAGTCAGCGGGCCCTTGAGGGCTAAGCGGTGCTTGCGAATGCTCGCCAGAGTTTGTTCTGGTAAAGGGTCGCCCAAGGCGTCAACACCCGCCATGCCTGCCTGCTGAACATCCCACTGAAAAGGGCTGCCCAAGGCATCTAAAATTTGCATGGTGGAGTCAACGGTCTCCGGACCAATGCCATCGCCAGGGATGAGGGTTGCCATAATAGGATTTGAGGTGCTCATAGAGATTCGATTGATAATGGTGGAATTGGCCTATTTTAGTTCCGATCAATCACAACCTAGAAAAACCAAGCAGATTAATCCAATTTAACCGTTCTGAAGACCTATGAAAAAACCACTACCGATGGATTTCCAAAAATCACTGTTTTCCGAGGCACGCACTGTGCACTCCTTTGTGAATCAAACAAT
Source organism: Burkholderiaceae bacterium (assembly GCA_009924985.1). Taxonomy (GTDB): domain Bacteria; phylum Pseudomonadota; class Gammaproteobacteria; order Burkholderiales; family Burkholderiaceae; genus Polynucleobacter. The sequence continues at coordinate 469 of RFQL01000160.1, forward strand.
TACAGATGCTCAGATCAAAGAGTTGTATGAACTCTTTAAGTGGGCACCAACGGCATTTAATGCCCAACCCGGACGATATGTATTTATTCGGAGTGGTGCTGCAAAAGAACGCATACTACCCGCACTGAGCCCCGGTAATGTCCCTCAGGTCAAAAGCGCTTCTCTAACAGTCATCGTTGCCTTTGACACTCTCTTTTATGAACACCTTCCAGTCTTGTATCCTGTAGTGGATGCCAAGCCATTTTTTGAGGGTAAGCCGGCAGTCACCGAGGTAGCTGCTCTACGCAATAGCTCTTTGCAAGGAGCGTTCTTAATTATGGCGGTACGCAGTCTGGGTTTTGATTGTGGAGCGATGTCGGGTTTTGATCCGGCTAAGGTCAATGCAGAGTTCTTTCCCGATGGCCGCTATAAGGCAAATTTCTTGCTGAATATTGGAGTTGCAGATCCTGCTGGTATTTATCCGCGTGGACCGCGTCTTGCTTTTGATGAGGTTGTACAAATCATCTAAACTGAAATGATCAATGAAAGAGGATTAGGCAATGGGATATTTTCCGAAAGATACATTACGGCGAGTAATGATGGCGGTCTTTGTAGTGCTCGCAATCGTTGAGCTGACGCGTGGCTCATGGTTCTTTGTTGTCGATGTCTTATTTGCCTTATCGCTATCGCCCAAAATATTGGCGAGTGTGATGGGCATCTTTAAACGAAAAGACTGATCTTATTGTTGAGGCGGGATGGAGTACGTGCCTGTCGCATGCGCAACGGGAGTTGGATCATCGCCTGAATAGATAGTGACCTCACCAACCACTAAAGACTTCCCCATCTTTAATAAACGGCTTTCCCCCCGAATAAATTGCGCGGGTTGGGGGCGTCTTAAGAAGTTGATATTAAAACTGGTGGTGACGGTTAAGGGCACAATCCCGATCTCTCCCAAGATAGCGACATAAAGAGCAACATCCGCTAAGGTCATCATGGTAGGGCCTGATACTGTGCCACCGGGTCGAAGCTCTTCCACGCCAACAGGGTGAGTGACCACGGCACTGCGATTGCCGACCGAGATGATCTGGCATTTGGCCTGTGGAAAATCCTTCGCAAAGAACGCAATGAGCTGCTCACGATTGGCTGGCATTGAAAATCCTTATCTATGGTCTAAACCTAGCCTCTATTTTAGGGGAGGCAGCAATACAAAGAGTGGTTTAATAGACCTTATGAGAACTCTTTAATGATCTTTGGCAACGCTATGACAATCATGGCCAAAGCGCTTGAGCAAAATTCTGCCGAGCCCTATAACCCCAGAGAGGGTTTAATCACCATCCCGTTTAATTAGGAACTAATCAAGCGAGGCGCCCGATGCCTTGACGATCTTTGCCCAGCGAGCGATATCGTCTTGGAGTTGTTTGGCAAACTCAGCCGGGGTGATGTTGGCAAGCTCCACTCCAGACGCCAGTAATTTCTCTTTCAGCTCAGGATTAGCTAAGGTTGCTTGCATCTCTTTTTGTAATTTATCAACCACTGCTTTTGGGGTCGCCTTTGGTGCAAATAAACCAATCCATAAGGTTCCTGAAAATCCCGGAATCTTCTCAGCAATGGCTGGCACATCGGATAGAACGGGAGAACGTTTTGCAGAACTCACCCCAAGTGCAATCAATTTTTGAGTATTGATGTATTGCAATACCGACGGCAAGCTAGCAAATGCAATCTGGATTTGACCACCCAACAAATCGTTGAGAGCGGGTGCAACCCCTTTATACGGAATATGTTGCAAGCTAATGGCGTAACTTTGATTGAGCATTTCACCCAAGAGGTGATTTAAGGTACCATTACCCGCCGAGGCGTATTGATATGTACCCGGTGGCTTGGATTTCACTAGCTTTAAGAACTCATCTAAGGATTTTGCAGGGAAACTAGCATTCACCACCAATACATTTGGAACGGCACCCACCATTGCGATTGGTATGAAATCATTAACAGGATCAAATCCGGGGTTCTTATAAAGAGCTGGATTAATCGCCTGGGCACTGCTAATGGTCATTAATAGGGTATGACCATCTTTAGGACCATTTGCAACAAACTGCGTACCTATATTACCGCCGGCCCCCGGACGATTTTCAACAATCACAGAGCTCTTCATTTGCTCAGCAAGACGCTGTGCGACCACCCGACCAACAATGTCATTGGTACCGCCTGGTGCTTGCGGAACAATAATAGTAATAGGCTTATTTGGATAGGCCAACACGAGGGTAGAGAACAAACAGCAAACAGCAGAAATGATGAACGGTACAAAGCGAGTCATAGGATCCCCATTTAAAATTAATAGTATCGATCTATATTAGCCTACAATTAATTCTGAACCAGAATAAAGCACTGAATCAATCGCAAGGTTTATTAAGAAGAGATTAAAAATAAATATAAGGGGCCAGTATGCAAGACCGTAAATTCTTATCTCATTTGATCCTATCGGCAATACTGATTCTTGGCGCTGGGCAAGCATTTTCTCAAGGTGATAGCTACCCAGCTAGAACCATTACGATGATTGTGCCCACAGCTCCAGGAGGAACAACGGATATCTCGGCCCGGATGCTGGCTACACCACTAGGAGCTGCATTAGGCCAAACCATTGTGG
>RFQL01000017.1 GCA_009924985.1 Burkholderiaceae bacterium
TTATTCAACATTTAATTCTTTTGAAGATTTAGATAGTAGTATTGATTGTATGATTAGTTTAGGTGGTGATGGAACATTACTCGATACCGTTACATTAGTTAGAGATTCAGGCATTCCTATCTTAGGAATTAATTATGGTAGATTAGGATTTTTGGCTAATATTGGAAGAGAAGAGATTGTATCTGCAATTGATGCAATTGCAAACAGAAATTATGTTCTCGATAAGCGATCATTAATTCATTTGGAATCCAATGTAAAGATATTTGGTAAAACACCATATGCACTTAATGAGTTTACGATTCTAAAAAAAGACAGCTCTTCTATGATAAAGATTCATACTTATCTTAATGGAGAGTTTTTAAATACATATTGGGCAGATGGTTTAATTGTTTCTACGCCAACCGGCTCAACTGCCTACGCATTGTCAGCCGGAGGCCCAATTTTGCACCCTAGAGTTCCAGGGATTGTGTTGGTCCCAATTGCCCCCCACGCACTATCAAACCGTCCCATAGTGCTCGCTCAAGAATCTATTATTGCGATTGAGGTCGTCGGCGGTCGTGAAGTGATCGTTAACTTTGATATGCAATCGCTCACCAAGTTACAAATTGGTGACCGAGTTGAAGTACGGCTCTCTGATAAATCTATTTCTCTCTTGCATCCTTTGGGGCATAGTGACTACCAAACCTTGCGAGAAAAATTGCACTGGAACGAGTATCCTTCCACGTTTTAATCTGGGTAGATAGGCATGCTCCACTCATTAGCTTTGCGTGATTTTGTAATCGTCGATCAACTTGAACTCGATTTTACAGAGGGCTTTAGTGTTTTGACTGGCGAAACCGGTGCGGGTAAATCAATCCTATTGGATGCCCTTGGATTAGCGCTTGGGGAACGAGCTGACAGTAGCCAAATCCGCGAAGGCTGTCAACGCGCGGAGATTACAGCTATTTTTAGGATTGATAACAGGCTTGAAACAGAAATGAGCGCCTGGTTAGAGGTACATGACCTGCCCCTAGAGGATGGTGGTAAAAGTCTGATCCTAAAACGCAGTATTGATCACACGGGACGCAGTCGTTCCTTTATTAATGGTAGCAGTGCCTCATTAAATCAACTTCGCGAGGCTGGTGATCGCCTCGTTGATATTCATGGCCAACATGCCCACCAACTGCTTCTCAAAACTGGCGCGCAACGTGAGCTACTAGACCGCCATGCTGGCCTAGCTGAGCTGACAACTCAGGTTGCTGAAGTATTTAAAGTGATGAGCGCCACTCAGAAAAAACTCGAGCAAGCAGAATCGGCAGGTGCTGATATTCAACGCGAGCGTGAGCGCTTGGAGTGGCAGCTCGAGGAGCTCACCGAGATCGCTCCCCAAACAAACGAGTGGGCTGAGATCAAATCTGATCACGCGCGTTTAGCCAACGCGGCAAAAATTATTCAGGGAAGTCAGGCAACTATTAATCTGCTCAGTGAGTCAGACCACTCGATTGAATCACAACTGAATATGGCGAAGCAAGAAATAGATTCTCTTGCAGAACATGACCCGGCTCTGAATCCAGTAGTAGAAAGTTTGAACGTTGCCCAAATTCAATTAGATGAAGCTCTGCATAGTCTCAATCGTTATCTACAAAAAATGGACTTGGATCCAGATCGACTGGCTGAAGTTGATGCACGTATGCAAATACTGCATACTGCTGCGCGTAAATACAAAGTAAATCCAGATGATTTAGCGCAACTGTGGATTGATACACAAGAGAAATTAGATACCTTGACTGCTGCGCAAAATATAGAAGTACTACGTCAGCAATTGCATGAGCAAGTCAGCAAGTTCACGGAGCTCGCAAATGATCTCTCGCAAAAACGCCAGAAAGCCGCTCAACAGCTTAGCAAAGAAATTACTGTCGCAATGCAAACACTTGCTATGTCTGGAGGTCAATTACAAATTACTTTGCGTGAATGTGAGCCCAGCGCCAAAGGGATTGATCATGTAGAGTACCTGATTGCAGCGCATGCTGGAAGCACGCCTCGGCCTCTAGCAAAAGTAGCCTCCGGTGGTGAGCTTGCCCGTATCAGCCTTGCAATTAGTGTCATTACTAGCCAGGCAAGCTTTACTCCCACGCTTATTTTTGATGAGGTTGACTCTGGAATCGGTGGTGCAGTAGCTCAGACTGTTGGTGAGTTGCTCAAACAATTAGGGCAATCCCATCAAATATTATGCGTGACCCATCTTGCACAAGTTGCCGCTCAGGGCAATCATCACTTTAAGGTGATCAAAACCCAAACGAATGGGGTAACAAGTTCGGACGTAAGTTCTTTAGGGCGTCAGGAACGCATTGAAGAAATCGCCAGAATGCTTGGTGGGGCCACCATTACCGACACCACACGGCGTCATGCTCGCGAGCTCCTTGGTCAGTCTTAGTCGCCCGCTTCAGGACGCGATGGCGCACCAAATACTTTCTTCCAAAGAGCGCTGACCTGATCTCTGGCGTTTGCAAATTCAGGATATTGATGAATATCCATTCGTGTTTTGTCTGCACCATCTAAACGTAAGCGGTGTTGCTGGGCTCTAAAGATCCGATAGGCATTGGCAATTTCTAGGGCCTCTTCAGCGGTAATCAGCTGATGATCTGCAGCGATACGAAGTAATGCAATATTGCCTAAATTACCCAGCAATGCAGGAAATTGCCGAGCGAACGCCAAGACGAAAAATTGCACCATGAACTCAATATCAACCATTCCTCCGGGATCATGCTTTAGGTCAAATTCTGAAGAATGATTTAGATGACCCGCGTGAACCTTATGCCGCATATCAATAATTTCATGCTGGAGTTCATTCATTTTCCGTTCCTGCGATAGCACCTCATTACGGATCTCCTCAAAACGCTTGCCCACAGCAGGATTTCCTGCTGCAAAGCGCGCTCGCGAGATTGCCTGATGCTCCCAAACCCATGCCGCATTATCTCCTTCGCGTAATTGATACCGTCTAAATGAGTCTAGGCTGGTCACTAAAAATCCAGCCGCCCCATTTGGTCTGAGACGTGTATCGATCTCAAATAAAGTACCGGCTGGCGTTAAGGTGGTTAACCAATTGATCATCCGCTTTCCCAGAATGGAAAAAACCTCCTGAGCAGATTGATCGTTAATCGGCGCATCGTACAAAAAGACCAGGTCAAGATCTGATGCATACCCTAATTCCTTACCACCCAATTTTCCATAAGCAATCACTGCAAATTGCGGTAATTGTTGGGCATCCATTGAAAATTTTTGGGCAACTGCTGGCCAAACCCGCTCATAGGTAACCTGCAAAATCAGATCGGCTAAGGCAGATAATCGATCACTCACGCGCTCTACGCTTAAGCCTTTTGGAGCCCCAATACCTAAATCTGCTAATAGAACCAAGAAGGTCTCGGTGTGATGCGTGATGCGCAAAATATCCATCGCATGATCCGGACTCGCATGATCAGCAAGCGCATCATCAAGGCGTAGATCCAAATCAATCTTCACTTTTTTCCAGTAGCTGTCTGGATCATGAATTAACTCTGACTGGGCACTGGCGGATAAAAGGTCATCTAATAAATGTGGGTGTCTAGCAAGATACTGAGCTGCCCATTTAGAGGAGTTCAGTAGTACGAGTACCTTTTGTAACGCATTGGAATACTCTGCCAAAATTGATAAGTAAGCGCCGCGCCTAGAGATTGCCTCGAGCAAATCAAAAAAACGTAATAAGGTTTGATCTGCATCGTGTGCATGAGAGCTTATGATATCTGCAGCTGCTTTTTTTAATAAGCTCCGAATCACCAGCTGACTTTTTTCTGGGAGAGCCTTGACACGAGAGCTATCCTGCCAACTTTGCCAACGCTCATACACTCTGGGGAATAGAGTCGGATCGGGTTGCCAGTCTATATCGTTGATATCAAGCTGTAAACGACCGTCAGCATCCAAAGAGAATGCTTTTTCGAAATACCGCGCCACCCGATTTTGATGATCATTTAACTCCTGAATAAACTGATCCAAAGTAATCACTGCGGCAGGACCGGCCATAGCCTCAGCAAGTTGCATACGGGCCTCATCGCTCTCTGGAAAATAATGCGTTTGCTGATCTTCCCAAATTTGTATGCGATGCTCTAAGCGCCGTAAGAATACATAAGCAACTTTTAGATCCTGAACTTCTTCAGGACTCATCCATTGATTAGCCTGGAGAAGATCAAGCACCTCTAAGGTTGGGCGAATTCGCAAACGTGGATCTGTGCCCCCACGCATGAGTTGAAACATTTGTGCCAAGAATTCAATTTCACGTATTCCACCTCGACCTAACTTAATATCGTGCGATCGACCGCTCCGGTTACTGCTACGCTTTTCTGCCTCACGCTGAATCTGTGCGTGTAGCTCGCGAATCGCTGCAATTACCCCGTAGTCCAAATGACGACGATAGACAAAGGGCCGAATAATTTGCTCTAACCCTTTTTCACAACGCACATGATCAGGATGATCACTTAATGGATAAATCATGCGGCCTTTGATCCAAGCGTATCGCTCCCACTCGCGGCCCTGAACAAAAAGATATTCCTCAAGCATTTCTAAACTACAAACCAATGGCCCTGAATCTCCATTGGGTCTTAATCGCATATCAACCCGAAAGACGAATCCATTTTCATCATGCTCAGCAATAATTTTGATCAGGCGCCGCCCAAGTTTTGTGAACCACTCGTGGTTTGAGATGGAGTTTGAGCCCCCTTGAGTGTCGCCTTCCTCTTCGTACAAAAAAATTAGGTCAATATCGGAAGAAAGATTGAGCTCCTTGCCGCCTAGCTTTCCCATGCCCACAATCATGAGCGGTAACTCGTAATCCGCAGATCGAGCCGATGGTAAACCAAATCGGCCCTTAAGATCTTTACGAATAAAAGCGACCGTATATGCCAAACTTTGCTGGGCAAAATAACTTAGGGCATGGGTGACCTCATTCAGCATGGCTAAACCATTGAGATCTCGATATGCAATCCAGAGCATTAAGCGCTGGCGGGCCAGACGCAGCTCACTCATTAAAAGAGTCTCCTCAAGACTTTCTTGGCTCAGGGATTGCCGCAACGATAAAAGTAAGCCATCGATCTGTTTAGGCTCAATCGGGGTATGAAGTCTCTCCGCAAGCCACGCGCGCCATTGGGGCTGTGCATTTAGCCATCGGCTCGCAAATAAGGAGTGTTTTCCTAAAAAATGGAGAGCAGTTTGAGGATCGGCCATACCTAATCTTAATCTTTACCAACCCATTTGAATTCGGGTATCGGATAATAGGACTTGATGACCGGACAAAAGTACCCACTTCGCCTAAAAGGCCTTCTCAGGTTAAGGCCCAATGCAAGCTCTTGGGCCCGATGGTCTCGGCGGCTCTTAATCCTTGGCCTAATCATTCTCAGCCTTGGTGTTCTTGGTCATTTGCTAATTCGTTTTGTTGTTTGGCCTCAGATAGACACCTCAAAGCCTGCTGTTGAAAAATTACTCTCAGAGCGAATTGGAGTATCCGTCAAGATTGACCATTTGAATGTCTATTGGGAGGGGATTAGACCTGTCTTTGACATGATCGGTCTTGAGTTCACTCCCAGGCCAAATCAACCCATTGCACTCATTTCAGATAGGCCCGTGCTCAATGTTCGGGAGATACGCGGAGAATTAAGCTGGTCATCTCTTTACTACCTAAAGCCGCATTTCAACAAATTACAGGCAAGTGACGTAATGATTCAAGTGACACGCGATAAACAAGAACGCCTGTTTGTTGCAGGTATTCTGGCTGGTACTGGAGCAGACGATCTTGACACGCAAAATTGGCTGCTGTCACAAAATGATCTTGAATTAAGCAATGTGACCATTTTATGGAAAGATTTTTCTAAATCTAAAGCAGATGTAGCAGACCTTCGTCTTGAAACCTTAACCCTACAAAGCGGCATTCGAGCACACGAACTCAAACTGGATCTCTTCACTCCATGGCACCAAGGTAAGCTGAGTCTTGCGGGAAAATTTATACACCGTATCGGTGGTCAAGCCGGAAATTGGCGTGATTGGATTGGTGATTTTGAGTGGAATGTCCAATCCCTCGATATTGGCCAATTAAGCAGTGATTTTGAAATCCCATTTAAGCAACTAAGTGGGGTCTTACACTCCTCGGGAGCCCTTTCTATTTCTAAAGGCCTTCCCAATGGTGGTCAGTTTTCACTTTCGATCGATCGCCCTATATTTCAACAATCCAAAAGTAATCAAGCAATTGAGTTTGCTCAGCTCGAGCTAGATGCCAAACAATTTAGCTCGGGTAAGTTTATTTCCTTAGGCATTCAACGATTTACGTGGCGAGAAAAGAATCAGGATACGAGCACCGTTGCAGAAAGCCTGGCCCCAATGACCTTTGGTTGGCAAGCTCCCAAGCAAAATGAGGAAATCGATAAGTTCTCCTTTTCTTCATCCAAAATTAGTCTACAAAACCTAAGTCTTTTTGCCTTAAATATGCCCCTACCAAGCAGGCTTCGCCAAATTATTGAGCAAAGCGATCCACGAGGTGAACTCAATGATGTCTCCATTACGTGGTCGGAGAACAAAGCGAGGATTCCTGTCATTGGCGGTCTGTTCGGTACTCAAGGTCCTAAATTTGATATCTCCGGCACCCTCAACAGCATCTCGCTTAAGCGCTTTAAGGATATTGTTCCTGGAATTACCAATCTCAGTGGAAAAATTGTTACTAATCAAGATCAGGGCAACATCGATCTAAACTCAAACAATCTGCAGTTGGTGATTGATGGTTTCTTGGCTGATCCAACCATGAACTTTGATACCGCTAAAGGCCAAGTAAAGTGGTCCCTAAAAAATAAACAGTGGCTGATTGGACTAGGTAATCTGACGGTTACTAATAAAGAGCTTGCTCTCAATGCAAAGGGCAGCTATCTCATTGGCAGCGATAAAAATCCTGACAGTATCGACCTTGCCATTCAATTTGATCGCGCTGAAATTCAATCCATTTACCGCTATTTGCCTGCAAAGATGTCCGGGGATGCCCGTAGCTATGTCGAGAAGGCTCTTGTCGCTGGTCAAATCCAAAATGGCATTCTCAAGATTAGAGGAGATCCCAATAAAGCTCCATTCGAAACCCCAAACACTGGAGAGCTAAGCTTAACCCTACCAATATCGAAAGTAGTCTATCGCCCCGCCCCCTTATTCTCCAAAAATAAAGGTTCATGGCCAGAATTTACTGATCTTGATGGTCAAATCACCATGCAGCAAGCAAAGTTGGCCGTAAACATCCAAAATGCTCGCTATCAAGGATTGCAAATACAAAACCTGAATGCAGAAATAGCCAATATTGCAAATAAGCAAGCCGCTGTTCAATTAAAGGCTGTCATTCTAGGGCCCATCAATGAAATGATGGACTATCTCAGGCCAACCCCAGTACTTTTACAAAGACCCTTACTTGCCAATCAATTGAAGTTATCGGGACCCGGGAAACTAGATTTAGCATTCACATTACCCCTACAAAATACCGATGACCTCAAGTTAAATGCTGCACTATTTCTTAGCAACAACACAGTACAGTGGTCTGATTTAGCACCCTTTAATAAAGTACAAGGAACCGTTCGTTTAACAGAGGAACTACCTCAATTTGAGCAAATCAGCGCAGAGTTTTTTGGAGGAACCGTCAGCCTAAAACAAAATGTGGGATCTCAAAATAAAAAAGGGTTGTATGACCTCAGTGGCAAAGTTGATCTTACCCGTCTCAAAAATCACTTCTCAGATAAAGTAGGCGCGCAATCACGCCAATTGTTAAATGCCCTAAATGGTAATATCGGCTTCAAAGGAAATTTAGCATTAAGTAATAATCTGACGGATGTAAATTTGAATCTTGATCTAAACGCATTAGGGTCTAACTTACCCCAGCCACTCGATAAGAAAAGAGGCAGTAATCTCACGGGGCAATTTAAATACCAAGCGGTTCTAAATGACAGTACATCAAATCGAAGCTCGCAATGGACGGCTCAGATTGGTAAAAATATTAGTCTGCAGGGTAGACTTAATGCTCAAGGAGTCATGAGTCAGGGGATCGGCATCGATGCCAGCCCACTAATGCCTGACTCTGGTATTGGAATTAATTTGCAAGCGAATGATCTCAATGTGGATGACTGGCATAGCTTGCTTTACCCAAAAATTGTTGCTACTAAAAACCCTGCACAAAGATCTGCCCCAGAGGTATCGCAAACTGGCTTGAGTCGAGATGCAGATGGTCTCAATCTACTAAATGCTAGTGTTCGAAATGCTGTTGCACTTAATCGACAATGGCCTAATCTCACCCTCAATGCGAAATTAGTAAATGGTATCTGGCAGATTCAGGCTAAATCCCCCCGCCTCGAAGGACAAGTTCAATATATAGATCGTCCAGGATTTGATCTGGTTAAGGGAAAGTTGAGTCGATTAAATGTCCCTGAATCGAGCCCCAAACTATCCGGCGTAGGTGGTAAGTCAGCGACTCAAACGACTGCTAAAACAGTTCCTCTGAACTCTATTCCTGAGCTTGACCTTGTGATTGATCAGCTATCGATTAATCAATATAAGCCTGGGGCAGTTGTCATTAAGACGCGCAACACACCCAACAAGATCTCCATTCAAAATTTAGTCATTACGAATGCAGAGGCTATAACCAAGGGCTCAGGTGAATGGTCTGTTGATGCTCAGGGTAGCAATGAAGCTATTTTGCTGGATCTTAATGCGGAGATTAAGGATCTTGGTGGGGTGATCGCACACTGGGGGAATCCAAAGGCCGTAGAGGGTGGCAAGGGAACCGTTACTGCAAAACTGGATTGGAGTGGTCCCCCGTATGACCCTGCCCTGGATACTCTAAGTGGCAAGATTACGATTGCCCTCGAAAACGGACGACTGCTCCAAGTCGATTCCGGAATAGCGAAAGTCATTGGTGTATTTAGTTTGCAAAGCCTCCTTAAATTTGCAAGCTTTGATATTCAAGGTAGTCTCGGCAATGTCATCACAACGGGCACAAGCTTTAATAAGCTTTCTGGAGACTTTGTGATTCGAAATGGAGTAGCACGAACCCAAAACTTTGCAATGCAACTGAACCAAGCACGGGTTGCAACTAGTGGTTTAGTCAATGTTCCAAAGCAAACCCAAGATCTACGAATTACGATTTTTCCAACAATTGATGCTTCTGCAGGTGCATTGGCACTATTTGCTGTAAATCCGATTATTGGAGCAAGCGCTTTAATCGGCCAATACTTAATTAGCAATCAGCTTAATCGAACACTACAAACGGATTATCTTGTCCAAGGAAGTTGGGATAAACCAGATGTCATTCCACTCGATCAAAACGGACAACCCTTAGATCCAAAAATCATTGAGACCATTCGCTCCCGTAATCTTTTGCGTGAACAAAAAATGCCAAGCTCTCCCTCCTCTCCCAATACCCCCAGCCGTCCTCCAAGCGTTGCTCCTTAGAACTGAGGAATTAGTCATTCAGCATTAGTATTGAGCTATATGCCTTCATCTCTGACTGTTGCTGCGATTCAAATGATCTCGTCTGCCTCTTTAGCGGAAAATCTTGGGGTTGCGACACGCCTTATTCGCGAGGCCGCTAATGCGGGCGCTAAGGTGATTGCGCTACCCGAGTATTTTTGTCTTATGGGACTCAAAGATACTGACAAAGTTACCATACGAGAAGCCTTTGGGAGCGGTCCTTTACAAACGGCAATGCAGGAACTTGCCCTGCAGCATCAGATATATCTAATCGCAGGGACAATACCCCTTGAAGCAAGCGATCGACAAAAAGTTCTTAACACGACCCTTGTCTTTAATCCACAGGGCCTTTGCATCGCACGCTATGACAAGATGCATTTGTTTGGCTTTCAGACTGAAAAAGAGCGCTATCAGGAATCAGAGACTATTGAGGCTGGTAATCAAATTAGTACAGTACGTATCCACGATCAAGGTAACGACTGGGTTTTTGGCTTAAGCATTTGCTACGATCTACGCTTTCCAGAACTCTATCGCCAGCATGAACCGGTAGACTGCCAAGTGATACCCGCTGCATTTACCCATACAACCGGCAAAGACCACTGGGAGATTCTGTTGCGGGCCCGTGCTATTGAAAATCAATGTTATTTCTTAGCATCAGCTCAGGGCGGTACGCACCAAAACCAACGGCAAACTTGGGGGCAATCAATGCTCATTAATCCCTGGGGCCAGATCATGCAAGAACTTGCTACCGGCGAAGGCTTTGTGATTGGTCAAATCCACCAAGAAACCCTTGAGGGGGTTCGCTCCAAACTTCCTGCTCTAAAACATCGTAAGCTATCGTCATGAACATCTCCGATCTCCCACTGCATCATCTATCTACAACTCTCAAGGATCATCAAGCCTTTGATCTAGCTAATTCCTTTTTACTAAAACCAAATGGACTTAGCATTGCTGACCTCGATCGTCTATTTGGAGTGATGCATGCCCATCGCTTGGATGACGCCGATATTTACTTTCAACATACCCGTAGCGAGCAGTGGAGTCTCGAAGAAGGTATTGTGAAGTCGGGCAGTTTCAATATTGATCAAGGGGTGGGGGTTCGTGCTATTTCAGGGGATAAAACAGCCTTTGCCCACTCGGATGTTATTAGCTCAGAAGCCTTGTTAAAAGCTGCTCATGCTACTCGTGTCATTGGACCAAAAGGCGGGAAGCTAAAACTGCCGAGCTCGATGAAAACGCAAAGTCATGTAAGTGCCTCCCTGTATTCTCACCTCAACCCACTAGACTCCTTAAGCCCCCCAGAAAAAATTGCGCTCTTGGAACAAATTGAGCATCGCGCTAGAGCCCGTGATCCGCGCATCATTCAAGTCATGGCAAGTCTTGCGGGGGAATTTGATGTTGTTTTGGTAGCGCGGGCTAATGGATTAATGGCAGCAGATATTCGGCCACTAGTCCGCGTATCTGTGCACGTGATTGCTGAACAGAACGGTCGCCGTGAATCCGGCTCTGCTGGTGGTGGTGCCCGAACCGACTATGGTTTCTTTGATGCTGATCGCATTCATCAATGGGCGGATGAAGCAGTCGATAACGCCCTACTCAACCTTGATTCTCGACCCGCACCAGCTGGACCAATGACTGTGGTCATGGGTCCAGGTTGGCCAGGGGTTCTATTACACGAAGCAATTGGGCATGGCCTTGAAGGCGACTTCAATCGTAAGGGCTCCTCCGCCTTCTCGGGACGTATCGGTGAGCGTGTTGCCGCAAAGGGAGTGACGGTTGTTGATGACGGTACCTTAAGCGGTCGCCGTGGGTCACTCAATATCGATGATGAAGGGACGCCCACACAATGCACCACCCTAATTGAGGATGGAGTACTGAAGGGCTACATTCAAGATAGTTTAAATGCGCGTCTCATGAAAATGCCATTAACAGGCAATGGCCGACGCGAAAGTTTTGCCTCCCTCCCACTTCCCCGCATGACCAATACATATATGCTGGCAGGCCAATACGATCCCCAAGAAATCGTAGCGAGTATTGATCGCGGTCTATATGCGGTCAACTTTGGTGGTGGCCAAGTAGACATTACAAGCGGTAAATTTGTGTTCTCCGCCTCAGTAGCCTATTGGGTTGAAAATGGCAAGATTCAGTATCCGGTAAAAGGTGCAACGATTATTGGCAACGGCCCTGAATCCCTCAAACAGGTCAGCATGATTGGTAATGATTTACGTTTGGATAGCGGGGTCGGCGTCTGTGGAAAAGAAGGTCAAAGTGTGCCCGTGGGCGTTGGTCAGCCTACCTTACGAATTGATCAAATGACGGTGGGTGGTACCGCTTAAAAGGCAGTCTTTGTAATCAGGCTTTAGAATATAAGCCATGAGTACTAAACCCCAAAACCCTCAAGAAAGCTGGTACGCGAGTATCGATAAGACCTCCGCAACCGACGATCAACGCGTTAACAACATTACTGTGCTTCCCCCTCCGGAGCATTTAATTCGGTTTTTTCCTATTTCAGGAACCCCTACTGAAAAATTAATTGGCCGCACCCGCGAGAAAATCCGCAATTTGATCCATGGCAAAGATGATCGTTTATTAGTCATTATTGGTCCTTGCTCTATTCATGATCCCTCTGCTGCCGTTGAGTATTGTCAACGTCTTTTGAAAGAACGTAGCCGACTTAGTGCTGACCTTGAAATCGTGATGCGCGTCTATTTTGAAAAACCACGCACTACGGTTGGCTGGAAGGGTTTAATTAATGATCCTTACCTGGATGAAAGTTTTAAGATCGAAGAAGGCCTACGAATTGCGCGCCAGGTCTTGATGGAAATTAATCGCCTTGGAATGCCTGCGGGAAGTGAGTTCCTTGATGTCATCTCCCCCCAATATATTGCCGATCTAATCTCGTGGGGCGCAATTGGTGCGCGCACGACAGAAAGTCAGGTGCACCGTGAGCTAAGTTCCGGATTGTCTGCGCCGATTGGCTTTAAAAATGGTACCGATGGCAACATCAAGATAGCGACTGATGCCATTCAAGCGGCACATCGACCCCATCATTTCCTTTCGGTTCATAAGAACGGGCAGGTCGCCATTGTGGAAACTAAAGGCAATAAGGACTGTCATGTAATTTTACGAGGCGGTAAGGAGCCAAACTATGAGGCGAAATATGTGCAGGCCGCTTGTGCTGAACTAGAGGCTGCAAAACTTCCAGCTCGGTTGATGATTGATCTATCGCATGCAAACTCAAGCAAGCAACATCAACGACAAATTGATGTAGCCGATGATATTGCCAAACAAATTGAAGGCGGCTCAAACTATATTTTTGGTGTGATGATTGAAAGTCATCTTCATGCGGGTGCGCAAAAATTTACTCCCGGTAAAGATGACCCAAAAAATTTAGAGTACGGCAAGAGCATTACAGATGCTTGCATTAATTGGGATGACTCCGTACAAGTTCTCGAGCGATTAGCAAGCGCTGTTCGGAAACGTCGACGCACTTAATCTCACCAATACTGCGCGGACTCAGGTCCGCTTTTTTTCTTTTACTGGGACTCGTCGACTTTGTTTTGGTTTTTCCACAAAACATCTTGCCCCCCAGCAGCGCGATTAAGTACGCGAGCTAGAACAAAAAGTAGATCAGATAATCGGTTGACATACTGGCGCGGAGAATCATGAATGGGGTCTGCCCACCCAAGCTTCACAATCGAGCGTTCAGCACGACGGCATACTGTTCGACAAATGTGTGCTTGAGCTGCAGCGCGAGTGCCACCTGGTAGGATAAATTCTTTCAGTGGTGGCAAATTAGCGTTGTAATGATTTAACCAAATATCCAGTTGCTCCACCTGTTCGATCTTAAGTAAGGTGTAGTTGGGGATACAAAGTTCTCCCCCCAAATCAAATAAATCGTGTTGGACCCGCAGTAAAAGTTTACTAAGATCGCTCGCAATCGACTCCGGAAACTCTTCAGTCATTAACACCCCAATTTGAGAGTTCAGCTCATCGACATCGCCCATGGCGCAGATGCGTAAATGATCCTTTTCAACCCGGCTACCATCTCCTAACCCGGTCATTCCGGCATCGCCGGTCCGCGTTGCTATTTTTGAAAGTCTATTTCCCATGCACCGATTATAGGTAAGTGGCTAAAATGGGCATATGAATGCTCCCTACGCTCCCCCTGAAATCCTGGCAATTCAAGTAAAACAGGCACTTTTGGTCTCAGCACTCAGGCCAATCTTGGCCGAAGATGCCCTTCTTTGGCAACCAGAAGACACTATCCCCTATGAATGTGATGGTCTAGCGGCCTACCGAAAAATGCCTTTAGCGGTAGCTCTTCCAGAAAATGAAGATCAAGTTGTACGTATTCTGAAGTCCTGCCATCGCTTACAAATTCCGATTGTTCCTAGAGGTGCGGGTACGGGTTTATCGGGTGGTGCGATGCCCATCGAGCAAGGTCTTGTCTTATCCTTAGCTAAACTGAAAAAGATTGTGAAGATTGACCCGTTCACACGCACTGCCGTGGTGCAACCCGGTGTACGAAATTTAGCAATTTCAGAGGCAGTTGCTAAACATGGCTTGTACTACGCACCAGACCCGTCTTCCCAAATTGCTTGCTCCATTGGAGGGAATGTTAATGAAAACTCCGGCGGGGTACATTGTCTGAAATATGGGCTTACGCTTCACAATGTATTACGAGTTCGTACGGTACTAATGAATGGTGACATTGTTGAATTTGGTGGCATGGCACCTGATGCACCCGGACTCGATCTGCTCGCAGTGCTAATTGGTAGCGAGGGAATGCTTGGGATTGTGACTGAGATTACCGTAAAGCTGGTGCCCAAGCCTAAACTTGCTCGGGTCATTATGGCGAGTTTTGACGATATCGAAAAGGGTGGTAACGCCGTTGCCGCCATTATTGCTGCAGGCATCATTCCCGCTGGACTTGAAATGATGGACCGAGCTACTACTCGAGCTGTTGAAGACTTTGTGCATGCAGGATATGACCTCGATGCTGAAGCGATCCTGCTATGCGAATCAGATGGTACCCCCGAAGAGGTGGAGGAAGAAATTGCGCGCATGAACGCTGTCCTAGAACACCAAGGAGCAAGCCGAATTCAGGTCTCTCAAAGTGAGGCTGAACGCCTACGTTTTTGGAGTGGTCGCAAGAATGCCTTTCCAGCAGCCGGTCGCATTGCAGCAGACTATTACTGCATGGACGGTACGATTCCGAGACGCCATATTGCGACCCTCCTACGTCGCATTAAGGGTATGGAGGGAAAATATCGCTTAGGCTGTCTAAATGTATTTCATGCGGGTGACGGTAATATGCATCCCCTGATTCTGTTTAATGGCGCCGATCCTGATGAATGGCATCGCGCTGAAGAATTTGGTACTGAGATTCTAGAGACCTGTATTGAGTTGGGCGGCACGATCACCGGAGAGCACGGTGTCGGTATTGAAAAAATTAATTCCATGTGTGTGCAATTTAGCGATCAAGAGCGCGAACTCTTTTGGGGTGTTAAAGCCGCCTTTGATCCGGATCGCTTACTAAATCCTGACAAAGCAATTCCAACCCTTAATCGCTGTGCTGAGTACGGCAAAATGCGGATTAGCGGTGGTGTTTTGCCTCATCCCGAGTTGGAGCGCTTCTAAGTATGCGTGAAGCAGCTCTCTCGCAGTTTCGGGAACAAATTATCGAGGCAGGCAAACAAAATACAGCCTTATCGATTGAGGGCGGTGCCAGCAAGGATTGGTTTGGTAATACAACATCACCCCATACCTTAAGTACTAAATCGTATCAAGGGATCTTGGATTATCAGGCCGAAGAGTTGGTCATCACAGCGTGTGCGGGCACACCAATTACTGAGATTGAGGATGCGCTCACACAAAAAAATCAGATGCTTCCCTTTGAACCACCCCACTTCGGACAGCAAGCTACTTTTGGCGGAGTAATTGCTGCAGGACTTGCGGGCCCAGCACGTATTAGCACTGGCAACCTACGAGATTTTGTCTTGGGAACTCGCCTCATGGATGGTCGCGGCGAGGATCTTACCTTTGGCGGTAAGGTAATGAAAAACGTTGCTGGCTATGATGTTTCAAGGCTCATTCCAGGCTCTCTAGGTACGCTTGCTCTTCTGCTTGAGGCATCGGTCAAAGTCTTACCCAAACCAGCTGCTACAGCAAGCTTGCGTTGTGTGATCTCTCAGGATCGTGCCTTACGGGTTTTAAATGAATGGGCTGGTCAACCCTTACCGCTAAATGCTAGCGTCTGGATTGGTAATGCGAGTGATGAAGGCACGCTCACAGTGCGCTTAGCAGGCGCTAATGCAGCAGTTAACACGGCAAACCTAATGATGTGTGGGGAACTAAACGCCACATTATTGGATCATACGGATGCAGAGTCTTTCTGGAAAGAATTGCGTGAGCAAACCCTTGCTTGGTTCAGGGAGCTCGCTCCGGGTCATGCGCTTTGGCGATTATCACTCCCAGCGGATTGCCAAACTATACCCATGCCACCTGGTTTTAATCCCGTCGGTATCTTGGAGTGGCACGGCCAACAACGTTGGCTTCAAGGACCAGCCAATCAAAATACAGCAAGTACACTCATGGCGCTTGCCCAAAAGCATGGTGGGCATGCCAGCTGTTTTAGAAATAATAGCTCTGAGCAGTTTGAACGCTTCACCAGCTTGCAATCAAACCCCTTGACTGCTGGTCTAGAGCTAGTACAAAAACGCTTACGTCACTCCTTTGATCCCTTTGGTGTCTTTACAACAGGGCGTCTACCGTAATTATGGAAACTAAATTAGCACCGCAATTTGTTCATACTGCAGACGGCATTGAAGCTAAACGCATTTTAGGAAAATGCGTTCATTGTGGATTTTGTACAGCAACCTGCCCAACCTATCAATTATTAGGTGATGAGTTAGATGGCCCGCGTGGTCGCATTTATCTCATTAAGCAAATTGCTGAGGGGCAGCTACCAACCGAGAAGACTCGTGGGCACTTAGATCGTTGTCTCACTTGTCGCAATTGTGAAAGTACCTGCCCCAGCGGAGTTGAATACGGCAAACTTGTTGATATCGGACGGAAATGGGCTGAAGAAAAAACTGCGCCGCGTCCTAGTGCGGAACGGATTACACGTTGGCTGCTTAAAGAGGGTTTAACAAGTCCAACACTCTTTAATACAGCCATGACCATGGGACGCTTAGTACGCCCACTGATGCCAGAGACTTTGAAACGAAAGATTCCGCAAGGTCTACCTGCCGGCGAGCGTCCTCAAAGACACCATACCCGCAAGATGTTGATTCTTGAGGGCTGTGTTCAGCCCGGTATGCTGCCTAATATTAATAATGCGACCATACGTGTTTTTGATGCCTTAAGTATTGAGCTTATCAGCAGTAATAAAGCGGGTTGCTGTGGGGCACTGCGCTATCACCTTAACGATCAAAATGGTGGTCTTGCCGATGCTAAACGTAATATTGATGCTTGGTGGCCAGCCATTGAGAATGGCAAAGACTCTGTCGAGGCCATTGTGATGAATGCCTCGGGCTGCGGGGTGATGGTCAAGGACTATGGGCATCTATTACACGATGATCCACTCTATGCCAGTAAGGCAAAGCGTGTTTCTGAACTTTGTAAAGATTTATCAGAAATCATGCCGCAATTTCAGGAGCAACTGGTTCAAAAAATTGGACGGGATAAAAAAGCGGGGGTTGTTTATCACCCGCCTTGCACCTTACAGCATGGCCAACAAATTAGAGGTAAGGTTGAGGGACTTCTGGAAAGTTTAGGTATTGGTGTAAACCTATGCGCTGATAGTCATTTATGTTGTGGCTCTGCAGGTACCTACTCCGTATTACAACCAATACTCTCTGAACAATTACGTCAGCAAAAGATCCAAAATCTTGAAACGGCCTGCACGAGCTCAGGTGCGAGGACGGTAGTCTCCGGTAATGTGGGCTGTATTAGCCATCTTCACCAAGATCATCTACCAGTGCGCCACTGGGTTGAGATCATCGATCAATTGCTGCATAAACCATAATGGGTCGCATTACTAATCAACTCATGGCCTTGCAGCATCGTGTGGATGCTGCTGCAGAAGAGTATGGTCGTGATCCAGAAACGATTCAGATTATTGCGGTGAGTAAAACGTTCCCAAGCGCTGCGATTGAAGAAGCGATGCATGCCGGGCAAACCGCTTTTGGTGAAAACTATGTCCAAGAAGCTGTTGAGAAAATTAAGCAACTTGATAAATTACGACCTTGGCTCGAATGGCACTTCATTGGGCCTCTGCAAAGCAATAAAACTGCTGATATTGCAGAACACTTTGATTGGATGCATACACTGGATCGCCTTAAGATTGCAGAACGTCTTTCGATACAGCGTGAGCCACATGCTCGTCTTGGCCCGCTTCAGGTCTGTGTACAAGTGAATATTAGTGATGAAGAGAGTAAGTCGGGAGTGCGCCCCTCTGAAGTGCTTACTTTGTGCGAACAAATTGCTCCCCTACGTGGTCTTACCCTGCGTGGCTTAATGGCTATACCAGCACCTTCTAAAAATCCAGATGAGCAGCGTAAATCCTTTGCAGCAGTTCGTGAGCTATTTGAGTCCATTCGGATGCAAAAAGAAATGAGTGCGGGTTTTCATAATTTTGATACCCTCTCGATGGGCATGTCAGATGATTTAGAAGCGGCCATTGCAGAAGGCGCCACCATGTTGCGGGTGGGAAGTGCTATTTTCGGACAACGCCCACCACGCGCTAATATAGACGCATGACTAGATCCAATTCGATGAATACTCTTTTTATTGGGGGCGGCAATATGGGTCGCGCCCTCATTGGCGGCCTTCTAAAAAAAGGATTTGATCCGAAGTCTATTTCCACCGTTGAAACCGACCCTCAAATTGCAGCACATCTTGTGCATGACTTCTCCATTCATGTTTTATCGACCTTGGTAAATGCGCAAGAGCAATTAAATGCGTCACAGGTTGTCATCATTGCAGTAAAGCCCCAAGACTTTAAGTCTATTGCTTTTGAGTTATCTCACCTCATCAAAAATTGTCCCGGTGAGCGCCCTCTTATTCTTAGTATTGCCGCAGGGATACCGACTGCAAGTATGGCGCACTGGTTGCACTATGGGTGCTGCGTTCGTGCGATGCCCAATACGCCTGCCTTGATTAATCAAGGCATGACAGGCCTATTTGCACCTGCAACTGTGAGTGAAGTACAACGCAAGCATGCTGAAACCATTTGTTCATCCGTTGGTAAAACAGTATGGATTGATGATGAGTCTTTGATGGATGCAGTGACTGCACTCTCAGGCAGCGGACCTGCTTATGTGTTTGCATTTTTAGAGGCCCTGCAGTCTGGTGGAGAACGGTTGGGGCTGCCTGCTGACACAGCTCGGCTATTAGCCTATCAAACCGTTGTAGGCGCTGCTGCCCTGGCGATGCAGTCTAGTGAGACTCCATCAACCTTGCGACAGAAAGTAACTTCCAAGGGGGGCACCACGGCAGCAGCCCTAGGAGTCTTAGAGCAAAAACAGTGGCAAGGTATTTTGGAAGAAGCCCTAGCTGCAGCCAAAGAGCGTGGCATACAAATGGCCAAAGAACTAGGTAGCACTTAAACAGTTGCTTACTTCAATAGCAAGCCCAGTAAGATTCCTAAAAATAAACTAGCGCCCAGCCAATTATTGTGTAAGAAAGCCTTAAAGCAGGCATCACGCTTGCGCGTAGCAATTAAGCGTAGCTCATAGATTGCGCACCCTAGTGCAAAGATCCAACCAAGATAGAACCATTTGCTGAGTTGGGCCAACTCAGCAACCCAGATTTGAGATGCGAACAATACACCATAACAAATTGAGATCGCAGCGATATCAAATCGGCCTAATGTAATGGCAGAGGTCTTTAAACCCAAACGAATATCGTCATCTCGGTCAACCATGGCATAAGCCGTGTCATAGGCAATTGCCCAAAACACATTACCGATGAATAAAATCCAAGCTTCGATGGGGATCCCATTTTGAATGGCTGCAAATGCCATCGGTATCCCAAAACCAAAGGCAACGCCCAGCACCGCTTGCGGCATTAAAAAGAAGCGTTTCGTAAATGGGTATATGCCAGCAATCATCACGGCAAAAACGGATAGCTGTTTAGTGAGTGTGTTTAAGGGCTGTATCAACAGAAAAGATACCAGTGCAAGGCCCACCGCAATGGATATAGCTTCTTTTTTACTGATCTTGCCACTAGTTAAAGGACGTTCTTTCGTTCGTAGCACGTGCTTATCAAAGTCTCGATCTGCATAATCATTGATTGCACATCCGGCACTCCGCATCAGCACGGTGCCCAAACAAAAGATCACTAGTATCTGAATGCTAGGCCATCCATCGCTGGCAATCAATAAACCCCAAAGCGTAGGCCATAGCAATAATAAAATACCGATGGGCTTATCTAAGCGCACCAACGCAATGTAGGACTGCAAACGCTTAGGGATCAGAGCAACCTCGCTCCAGGTAAATCACAAGCCCGAATCGTACGCGCTAAAGCTTTCATGGCTTCTATTCGGGGGTAGCCCTTACGCCACACCAGACTAACGTGTCGAGTAGGCTCGGGATCATTAAAAGGGATATAAATAATTAAGCCATCGCGATCATTAGGATTGATTACTGAGGTGCGCGGCAAAACGGTAATGCCAATTCCACCAGCTACCATTTGACGAATAGTTTCTAAGGAAGAGCCCTCAAAACTACGATGCTCCCCTAAAGTAAGGCCGGAACCAAAACGGTTTAACTCAGGGCAAACTCCCAAGACGTGATCCCTAAAACAATGACCGGCTCCCAGCAATAAGGTATTTTGCTCTTTGAGTTCCTTTTGACCAATTGTTTGCCGGTCTGCCCATTCATGCCCTTTTGGAATAGCGACCAAAAACGGCTCTTCGTAGAGATCCAAAAAATCCAATCCAGCACTCGGAAATGGATCGGCCAAGATTGCACAATCCAGCTCACCTTGGCGCAGCATTTCGATCAAACGAACAGTAAAGTTCTCTTCTAAAAATAAGGGGGCTTTGGGTAAAGTATCACGCGCAACACGAACTAGGCTTGGCAATAAGTAAGGAGCAACAGTGTATATAGCTCCTAAACGCAAGGGCCCAGATAATGGGTCTTGTCCGTGCTTTGCTAAATGTTTAAGTGCATTTGCCTCTTCCAGTACGCGTTGGGCTTGCTGAATAATCACTGCCCCTAGCGTGGTAAGAGCAACATCCGAGCTAGTGCGTTCAAAAATTTGGGTCTGCAGCTCTTCTTCTAACTTTTTGATGGCAACCGATAGGGTAGGCTGAGAAACATGACAGGCCTCGGCAGCACGCCCAAAATGGCGCTCCCGCGCAACAGCCACGATATAACGAAGTTCAGTTAAGGTCATAAAGGGATTATCAAGCCTTTAGAAATTCTGTGCGTGCCCCAATCCAACGGCCTAAAAGAGCCTTTACTAAAGCTGGGTGTTGTTTTAATAATCGGTCGGCTAGGCAATGAGCAATCTGGATTAACCATGCATCTCGCTGCAGATCAACAAAACGCAGCATCGCATCACCTGATTGCTTAGCACCCAAGAGCTCTCCGGGACCTCGTAATGCCAAGTCCCGCTCTGCAATCACAAAGCCATCCGATACCTCGCGCAGCGTCTGTAAGCGTTCTTTTGCAGCCAAGGATAAAGGCTCTGAGTACATCAAGATACAACTTGACTCCGCAGATCCCCTACCCACTCGTCCGCGTAACTGATGGATTTGGGCATAGCCAAAGCGCTCAGCATGCTCAATGACCATTAAAGCAGCATTGGGTACGTCAACCCCAACTTCAATCACTGTGGTCGAAACCAAGATCTTAGTTTTGCCAGACTTAAAGTCTGCCATGATGGCCGCCTTCTCCTCAGCCTTTAGGCGCCCATGAATCAAGCCAATCTGATAATGACGCAGAACACTGGATAGCTCTGCATGACTATCTACCGCTGTTTGAAGCTGCAGTACCTCAGACTCCTCAATCAAAGGACATACCCAATAAGCCTGTAAGCCCTTTTGTAACCAATGCTCAAGCCCGGCAATGAGCTCCTGACGTCGACTATCTTTTACGAGTTTGGTTGTGATTGGTTGGCGCCCTGGAGGAAGCTCATCAATCACAGACACATCAAGATCAGCGTAATAGGTCATTGCCAAAGTACGCGGTATCGGTGTGGCCGACATCATGAGTTGATGGCAGTAATAAGTGACTGAGCCAATTCTCTGCGAGATTTCTAGACGTTGCCGAACTCCAAAACGATGTTGCTCATCAATAACCGCTAACCCTAAGGCAGCAAAATGTACCGCATCCTGAATCAAGGCATGCGTACCCACCACAATCTGTGCCTGACCAGACTGAATAGACACCTGAGCCTGCTTCTTTTCCTTGGCCTTCATGCCTCCTGCCAACCAGATAACTGAGACTCCCAAAGGCTCAAACCACTCCTTAAACTTCAAGTAGTGTTGCTCAGCCAAAATTTCAGTAGGCGCCATAATGGCAACCTGATAAGAACGCTCAACCATGTGTGCAGCAGCTAAAGCAGCGACGATCGTCTTACCACTTCCAACATCACCTTGCAATAAGCGATTCATGGGATAGCTTGCCTGTAAATCCTTACCTATCTGTGACCATACTCTCTGTTGCGCTGTTGTCAATTCAAAGGAAAGGGCTGCGCATAATCGCGATGTGAGGGATTTTGCCTCTGATGAGGGGATAGCTCTTGCTAATTCATTTGATACGATCTTGGGAGGTGATGCTCGGCTTTTACGGAGCTCGTGAGCTTGTTTAAGTGATAGTTGTTGGGCGAGCAACTCTTCGAGCTGTACTCGACGCCAAGCAGGATGTGTTCGCTCCATCAAGGCATTCGTATTTGCATCAGCAGGAGGTTGATGTAAATACATTACTGCATCGCGCAAACTAAATTGCATCGCTGCCTTCTCGGCAGTTTCTAAAATGACTGGAGGAATAATTTCAGCTAAAACCATTTGCATGCTTGGATGGTTTAAGGCCCCTAGGACTGCCTTACGAATCATTGCTTGACTGATCCCTGCTGTGACTGAATACACTGGCGTTAGACTTTTTGGCAAGGGCGCATTGGCTGGAACTGCTCGGACTGTTGGGTGCACCATCTCCGCACCTAAATAGCCATCCCGAATCTCTCCACGAACCCGTAAGTGAGCTCCAAGGGCCATTTGTTTTTGCTGACTTGGATAAAAATGAAGCCAACGTAGATTGAGTTCATCGCCGTTGTCTGTAATCGTGACCAATAACTGTCGGCGGGGTCGGTATAGCACTTGACTACGAGTGACCACTCCTTGAGTTTGCACTGCGCCCTCGCCCGACTGAGCCAAGGCTTCTGCAATTGTCCAAAGCTGGGTCTCATCCTCATAGCGCATGGGGAGGTGTAAGGCTAACGCGGCAGGAGTCCCCAACCCAAACTTGGCAAGGAGGGCATGAGACCCTATCCGAGTCGGTGTTTTGCTTGATTTTGACAAGGGTTTTGTGCTCATGGTTAGAATCCCAACACCGATGGTAATACCATGCAACTATCTGACTTCAATTACGACCTTCCCTCTGAGCTCATCGCCCAGCACCCTTTAGCCGAACGCTCTGCCAGTCGGCTATTAGAGCTAGCTCAAACCGACGATGGAAAACTGCGCTGCTTAGATCGTTCATTTAACGATATTGTGCAACTAATTGGTAAGCAGGATCTTTTAGTCTTTAACGATACGCGGGTCATCCCCGCGCGGCTATTTGGTCAAAAAGAAACGGGCGGGCAAGTTGAGCTTTTAATTGAACGTATCACAGGCCCAAATCAAGCGCTTGCGCAGATAAGGGCATCTAAGGTCCCAAAGCCAGGGGGTCAAATCATCCTACGCTCCCGACTAAATACCGCCCAATCCAATGATGTGCCCATCACCATTACTGTTCTGGGTCGAGCTGGTCTTGGAGGCAGTCATGATTTTTATGAAATCACTTTTCCGGAAAATGCAATGTTAGTGTTGGAGACCTATGGAGAGCTCCCCTTGCCCCCCTATATCAGTCATGCTCCTAACGAAGATGATGCCAAGCGCTATCAAACGGTCATGGCCAAAAAACCAGGGGCAGTTGCTGCACCAACTGCAGGTCTGCATTTTGACGAGCTCATCTTAAATAACTTACGCGAGCGCGGTGTCAGCCAAGCTGCAATCACTTTACATGTAGGCGCGGGGACCTTTACTCCGGTTCGTAACGAAGATCTCGCCTTGCACCAAATGCACCATGAGTGGTATTCCATTCCCCCAAAGACACTTCAAGCAATCCAAGAAACTAAAGAACAGGGTGGCAAGATTATTGCAGTGGGAACAACAAGTATTCGCAGTTTAGAAAGTTATGCCATCACGCGCCAATTAGAGGGTGAGACTAATTTATTTATCACACCTGGATTTCAGTTTCAACTAGTTGATGCGCTGATTACCAACTTTCATTTACCCAAATCAACGTTACTGATGTTGGTGAGCGCCTTTGCTGGAGTAGAACAAATTCGCTACGCCTACCAACATGCTATTCAAGAGCGATATCGCTTCTTTAGCTATGGTGATGCCATGTTTCTGCGGCGAACCTGAGACAATGCTTGTATGAAAGCGCCTCTGTTTACCCTCCTTCAGCAAGATCAAGATAGTCATGCGCGCCTTGGTCTGATGAAGCTTCCCCATGGTGAAGTACCAACACCCATCTTTATGCCCGTTGGCACCTACGGAACCGTCAAAGCAGTTACCCCACGCGATCTAGGAGATATGCAAGCCGAAATTATTTTGGGCAATACCTTTCATCTTTGGTTGCGTCCTGGCTTAGATGTCATCCGCAAACATGGGGGGTTACATCGCTTTATGGCTTGGCAAAAGCCTATTCTGACTGACTCGGGTGGCTTTCAGGTATTTAGTCTTGGCGCCTTGCGCAAAATTAACGAGGATGGTGTGACCTTCTCCTCGCCCATTAACGGCGATAAATTATTTATGTCGCCCGAGGTGTCCATGGAGATCCAAGCGACTCTAAATAGCGATATTGCCATGCAGTTTGATGAATGTACCCCGTATGAATTTCAAGGCAAACCCACCACCGAAGAAACTGTACGGCAATCGCTTGAGCTATCGTTGCGTTGGGGTGAGCGCTCTCTTAAACGTTTCCGAGAACTAAATACCGGTAATGCTTTGTTTGGAATTGTGCAAGGCGGAATGTATGAATCTTTACGCGAGCATTCGTTAGCCGGTGTCACTGAACAAGGATTTGATGGTATTGCGATTGGCGGGCTCTCGGTTGGCGAACCCAAACCAGAGTTCGAGCGTATTTTGACCCATACTGGCCCTCGATTACCAGCCAATCTTCCGCATTATTTAATGGGAGTTGGTACTCCTGAAGATTTGGTATTAGGTGTCAGCATGGGCATCGATATGTTTGATTGCGTGATGCCTACCCGCAATGCCCGCAATGGCTGGCTGTTTACCCGTTTTGGCGATCTTAAACTTCGTAATGCAGGTTACCGAGACGATGACCGTCCTGTGGACATGCAATGCCAATGCTATACCTGCAAAAACTTCACTCGCTCATATTTGCACCATCTGCAGAAAGCCAATGAGATTTTGGGGGCTCAGCTCAATACGATTCACAACCTTCATTACTACCTAGAACTCATGCAGGGAATCCGAAAAGCTCTGGCAGAAGGTGTTTTTACTCAATTTAGGGCTGAGTTCTACAGTCAACGGCAACGTGGGGTTGAGCCTGGCCAAGACTAAGCCTTTTTAAGGTCAAAACCGGTCAAAATCCAGCAGTATTCCCATACAGTTTAGAATTGCGGCTTTAGATTAATAATTTTTTGGAGGCTCCAAGATGCTGATTAGTAATGCCTTTGCGCAAAGTGCTCCTGCTGGTGATGCTGCTGGCGGTTTAATGAGCTTTATTCCCTTAATTCTGATGTTTGTAGTGCTTTACTTCATCATGATCCGTCCCCAAATGAAACGCCAAAAAGAAATGAAGGTCATGCTTGAAGCCTTAGCTGCTGGCGATGAGGTTATTACAGTTGGCGGTATTTTGGGTAAAGTCACAGCAGTTAAAGACCAATATGTTACGGTTGAGATTGTTGCTGGGACTGAGGTACAGATGCAAAAAAATGCTGTTACCAGTGTCCTGCCCAAGGGCACTATTAAGTCGGTTTAACGATTTAGAGCGCTTCCTTCTCAGGAGCGCACTACTCTAAGCTCACCAGATCATGAATCGCTACCCTCTTTGGAAATACCTCGTTATAGCGGTAGCGCTTCTGATCGGCTTCTTGTACGCATTACCTAATATTTTTGGCGAGGCCCCTGCAGTACAAATCTCCGCTGCAAAACCAACGCTTAAGGTTGACTTAACAACCCAATCTCGCATTGAAAATATTCTGACCGAAGGTAAGATTAAAAATACAGGTCTTTTCTTCGAGCGCACCGGCAATATCGGAAGTATCAAGATCCGCTTTGAAAATACGGACACTCAATTAAAAGCACGCGATCTCATTAATCAAAAGCTGAACGTTGATCCTAAAGAGCCTAACTTTATTGTTGCTCTGAACTTACTATCCAATACACCGCACTGGCTTGGTTCCATTAAT
>RFQL01000161.1 GCA_009924985.1 Burkholderiaceae bacterium
TAGCGGATTTATTTGGTCAATACGTCCCGCCCGAGCTGGTTGATAAAATGGCAGAAAACCCCCTGCAGTACAGCATGGCCGCGCGTAAGCACACCTTAACGGTTTTGTTTTCGGACGTGGTTGGCTTTACTTCGATTTCAGAAAAATTAACGCCTGCGGAGTTAACCGAATTCATTAATGAGTATTTAAGCGAAATGAGTTTTGCCATTCGAGAAAAAGGCGGAACACTGGATAAGTACATTGGGGACGCCATCATGGCTTTTTGGGGCGCTCCGATTGATGACGAAGATCACGCGACTAATGGCGTGCTTGCGGCGCTTGGAATGCATGAAAAACTCATGGAACTCAAGAAAGTTTATAAACAAAAGAATTGGCCGGATATTAATGTGGGAATTGGATTGAGTACGGGGCCGATGACGGTGGGCGATATGGGATCGGTGATTCGCAAAGCCTATACCGTGATGGGCGATGCGGTGAATTTAGGATCGCGTTTAGAAGGCATTACCCGTCAGTATTTTGTCAATATCTTAGTTTCCGAAGAAACCATGCGCGCCACCAAAGGAATTCTGTTTCGCGATATTGATATGGTTCGGGTTAAGGGCAAGGATAACCCCATTACCATTTACGAACCGATTGCCGAGCTTACTAAGACCAGTACTGAACTGCAAGAAAAAATTACTACTTGGAATGCAATGATCAAAAGCTATCGCTTGCAAGATTGGAGTGATGCGGAATCTAAGTTAAACGGATTAATATCAGTTGACGCGAACAATAAGCTCTATCAGTTATATGCAGAGCGTATTGCCTTGTTTAAAACCAACCCACCACCGTCGGATTGGGACGGGGTGACTAAATTTGATACCAAATAAGATTGGGTGTTTCTAGGAGAGCATGATGAGTTCCATGGCAAGTATTAAAAATAGTTTTCGCTTAGTCATTTTGGCGGGTGTATTGTTCGCCTTTAATGCCGTTGCACAAGAGGCGGGAAGGGTGACGCGCTCGTCTGGAAAGGCCACCATTACGAGCTCAGCCAACCAAGTAAAACCGCTTGCCAATGGCGATACGATTAATAGTGGCGATACCATCACCACCGAGGAAGATTCTCAGGTACTGATTCGTTTAAAAGACAATTCAACCATGGCGATTCGGCCCAAAAGCAAAATAATCATTGCCGAATTTAAATTTGATAAGCAACCCACTGACACCATCAAAACCAATGTCGTTGCTGGAACATTGCGCGCCGTCTCGGGTCAAATTGGGAAGGGCCAACCGGATAACGTGAAGTATGAAGCGAATACGGCTACGATTGGTATTCGCGGCACCGATATTGAATTAGCCATCATCCCAGAGGGCGCCAAAGATCGAGCGGGCGTTTATAACTATGTGCATGCTGGTGAAGTGCAAATGGCCCTCAATACGGGTGAAAAAATGATTATTACCAAAGAATTAACAGGCTTTACTCCGGATAAATTATTACCGGGAGAGTCGCGTTTACAGGTGTTAAAAGATCGCCCTGCGTTTTTAGTGTCCGGCGGGTTTGATGCCTTGATTAATCAATTGACTGCGCCACGCTTACCAATGCGCTAGCGTATTACTCGGATGGCAAAGCAGTACCAGACTGTGATGTATCCCCTTGGTGTTGTGTTCGCTGCGCTATTGTTCGTCGCGTGCACACTCAAGACCGCGCCACACACTCCGAGTGGGCAAGCGCTTGAGACCCTGGGATTTCGGGCAATCCCGACTCATCCCACCCTTAAGGCCTACTTGCGGGTGAGACCAAGCCAGGAGGGAGCGACGCTAGCAAGCACCATGACTATTTATATTGAGGGGGATGGGGCTAGTTGGCTGTTAAAGACGATCCCACCGCGCAATCCCACACCTTCTCAATCATTGGTAGCTGCCATGGCCGCTGAAGATCAGAATCAATTGGTGATGTATCTTGCCAGACCCTGTCAATTTATCGATGTGCAAACGATCAAGGAGTGTGATGAGTCGATGTGGACCGATGGCCGATTTAGCACCCAAGTGATTGCGATGTCTAATCAGGCAATTGATCGGGCTTTACTAAATCTACCGACAGTTCGCCTCAATTTAGTGGGTCATTCCGGTGGGGGTACTTTAGCTACTCTGATTGCTGCCCAACGCAGTGATGTCAATTGTCTTGTAACACTGGCGTCGCCACTGGATATTACCGCTTGGGCCCGCGCGCTTTCGATCGCACCCTTAACACGCTCCCAAAACCCCGCAAAGCCCAATGCCAACTTACAGCAAATCAGGCAAACACATTTTTTAGGCGAAAACGATCAGATTGTGACAAAAGAGTCGATTGGCGAGTACCGCAATTTTCCCCGCGATGCACAATGGATGACGATTTCGGGTTTTGATCATCAGCGCTATTGGGCTGACCAGTGGCCGCTGTTGCAAACGAAATCGTGTTTGCACCAGCCAAGAGGATGATGGGGTTAGATTGTTTACATTCGTGAGGCATTTCGTTTAGACTCAAGATTCCTAATAAGACCGAAGACTATGCGCCTAAATCCTAAAATATCTGCACCGCTAACTGCACTGGTTACCGCTCGTCCAACATTTAGGCCAATCATTTCACAGCCCATTTATGCATTGGGTTTGGCCTTGGCATTGATGGCATTGGGCATGCGCCCCAGTTATGCCACGGATGATAATAATAAGGCGGCGTCCTCGTCTGTCAAATCGGGGACACAAGCAACATCGAATGCACTGAATTCAGTCATCTTAGGCAATGCCATGGGGGCCGGTGGATTTAAAATCAAGCTAGGTTCAAGCCCGCAATTTACTCCCGTGCCCGTTGCACAATTACAAGACGCCAAGATTGATTCGATCGCACCTGCCAACGAAGCGATTGGGCAGGGCGGAGTCGCTGCAGCGCCAGACTTAAGCAATTGGAGTGTATGGGCAACCCCCGTCTTTAGCGGCTTTAAGAACAATATTG
>RFQL01000162.1 GCA_009924985.1 Burkholderiaceae bacterium
GTCTATCGAACAGACTTTCAACGGCCAGGCCGATTTCGGTCGCCGCGTGCAGTGCACAATCAGCCGCAACGGCGATCTTGCTTACCGCACCTACCTTCAGGTAACCGTCCCTGAGATCAACCAGCAGATGGGAAGAAATGGCCTCCCCGTGTTTGCCCGTTGGCTCGATTTCCCCGGCGAGCAACTCATCGCCCAGGTTGAGGTCGAGATTGGTGGCCAGCGCATCGATCGCCAGTATGGTGACTGGATGCACATCTGGAACCAGCTCACTATGACTTCCGAGCAGCAGAAGGGCTACTTCAAGATGATTGGTAACACAACACAGCTTACCTTCATCACCGACCCCTCCTTCGCCGACGTTGATGGTCCTTGCAACTCCCTTGCTCCCCGCAACGTTTGCACTCCTCGCAATGCTCTTCCTGAGAGCACCCTCTACGTGCCTTTACAGTTTTGGTTCTGCACCAATCCTGGTCTCGCACTCCCCTTGATCGCCTTGAAATGAAAAGTATCCAACCTAAAACATCTGAGCTCTGTTTTGGGAAAAATTTGTTGTGGTCTCAGGGTGATTTTGAAACAAATCACAATACACAGATGCTAGTTGCCTGTTTCTGACTGAATACCGTCAGAAAAGGTAGCAACATAACCAAATTGCGGGAAACTCTTAAAGACGAAATTGGGTACCAAACTGTACGCGAAAGCATACAGTGGCTTAGAATAAAACTAAGGTATGGTAAAAATCCCTCGTATGATGATGATTTTAAAATTTCATCTGAAATAGACAATCCGCAGCCAAGCTTCTAACTCCACTATGATAAGGATATGAAGAAGGTTCAACGACTAAATGGTTATGGGTCTGAGTATTTTAATCAAATACAATGACGATCTAAGATATAGTCTAGTCCCTGGCTATGTTCTCATAAGTAATAGTTAATCGATATGAGAATGCCAATAAATACTCCGAAAGGAGGGGTAAACGTGGTTTCGTACAGTACCACGAAGTTAAGATTAACCTTGATATTCGCCCCATTGATGAGGTCTTGTGGGCTGTCACAACCCTTAACACAAATGATGCTGCTCCTCAGCCTGCCACCATCGCCTACAACCAGTCCCTTGTTGCTGCTTCTCTCTACGTTGACTACGTCTTCCTTGACACAGACGAGCGCCGTCGTATGGCCCAGAACCCCCACGAGTATTTGATTACTCAGTTGCAGTTCACCGGTGACGAGTCTGTTGGTTCCTCCTCCAACAAGATCAAGCTCAACTTCAACCACCCCGTGAAGGAGCTCATCTGGGTCGTCCAGCCCGACCAGAACGTTGACTACTGCTCTTCTCTCAACAGTGGTTCTATCCTCTACTCTGCTCTTGGCGCCCAACCCTTCAACTACACAGACTCCATTGACGCCCTACCCAATGCCTACCACGCCTTCGGCTCACCTCAAGACCTTGTATCTGGCGCCCTCAACAACGGTGTTTCTGAAAACGGCTTTATTGATGCCAACGGCCTTTTTGTCAACGCTGGTTCAATGGGTGGGTCAAACTCTACTTGGGACAAAAAATGGGATTATTCCAATCCCCACATGGGAAATGATGAGGCATACAACTCTGGTGTCTCCGATGCCGGCACATTTGTCCTTGCCGAGACCTCCCTCGAATTGCACTGCTGGGGCCAGAACCCCGTCGTCACCGCTAAGCTCCAGCTTAACGGCCAGGACCGCTTCTCTGAGCGCGAAGGCACCTACTTCTCTTGGGTCCAGCCTTACCAGTCCCACACCCGCACACCTGACGAGGGTATCAATGTATACTCCTTTGCCCTTCGCCCCGAAGAGCATCAACCATCAGGAACGTGCAACTTCTCTCGCATTGACAATGCCACCTTACAGCTTGTGCTCTCGAACGCCACCGTTCAGGGAACAAATACTGCCAAGGTCCGTGTCTATGCCACCAACTACAACGTTCCGCATCATGAGCGGTATGGGCGGACTTAACCTGCGAATTATAATTCGTTTAACCAGGTCCGAAAAGCAGTATGCCACAACAAAACGACCTCTTGTTGTGGGAAACCATTTGTGCCGTCGTAAAAATACCCCAAGGCCAACTGCTAGTGATAGTTTTGTACGTAAATTATAAACTATTGCAACACATCTTGTTGTTCGGGAAACCCCTTAGAGCTTTTTCTACCAAAGTTTGTTGTGAAAACGCAAACCGGCTGAGAGTAATGAACTCAGGTAAGGTAATAATGAAAAAGATTGGGCGACCCGCATGCTTACTACCTAATGGCGATATGCTAGTCTATGGTAGGGCGTCAGAGACTGAACGGATGTGGGTTGTTGATGAAGGCATAAGCAGCCTGAGACAGCCTAAGATACAGTCCTCCCCAATTGGAAACTTTTGGGATTAAGAGTGCTTATTCCAATTAAGCGCACGGTTACTATATATTTTTTATTTATATCAAGTATTTTTTGAAATAATATAAAAATTGATTGATTTTATTGATTACAACATTTTGATAAAATCAATGAAGATATGTTACAATATATACAAAATGATTATAACATACTTGAAACTATACCAGGTCACACTAAACCAGTAGGAAAACATGCAAATATTGTAAAAAATAATATATGGAGAGTGATGGAAAAAGATAAAGACAATCCAAAAGAGTATTTATTTGTACATTGTGAACCCGGTGTTTTAGTGGCAGGCAGAAAGTACCTAAACCAACACTTTTAAAAATTAATAAAATATAATATAAATTGATTAAACTGCATGTATGATAATAAAACTATTTTCATTCAAAAAATTTTATTTTTACTAAATGACTTATAGGTACTTTCTGCTTGACACTATTATGAATATTGTGTTAATTCATCAATATAAGTTTCACTTGATAAACCTTTTTTCATAATAGATAGATAGTTTGTCTCATTTTTATTTTTGCTC
>RFQL01000163.1 GCA_009924985.1 Burkholderiaceae bacterium
GGCAAGTTCACCTTTTTGGTTCAACATAGCTACCGCTCAGTCAAGCACAATTAAGATTGGTTTTCCTGTTCCGCTGACTGGCCCATTTTCTGCAGAGGCCCAGGATCAAGTTCGAGCTGCTGAACTTGCAATCAAAGAATTTAACGATGCTGGTGGATTTAATGGGCGTAAAGCCGAATTGCTTGTGCGCGATGACAAGCTTAATCCTGGCGAAGCAGCTACCCGCACCCTTGAGTTAATTGAAAAAGACAAAGTAGATTATGTGGTCGGCTCTCTTTCTGCAGCCACTCAATTATCGATTAATGCCGTCTGTAAAGAGCGAAAGGTTATCTTCAATTCGATTAGCCAATCCGATGCCATCAATGAGGTAAAAGATTGGTCGATTTATACTTTTCATGAAGCCTTAAATCCGCATATGACGGCTGGTGCGGTAGCGCGCTACGCATTCCCTAAGTTTGGCAAAAAGATTGTTTATCTAACAGCCGACTATGCCTATGGCCATGAGATGGTCCGTGGCTTTGAACGGGCTGGTAAGTCTTTAGGTGCAACTACCCTTGCTGACATTCGTCACCCATTAGGAACATCCGATTACTCTGCTTTCATGCCACGCATTAAAGCACTTAATCCGGATATCTTGGTCTTATGTAACTTCGGTCGTGATCTCGTTAATTCAGCAAAACAGTGCACTGACTTTGGACTTAAGTCGAGTGTAAAGATCATTACGCCTGTTCTCCTCTATACAGCTCGTCAGGCTGGAGGACCTGAAGCATTCGAAGGCATTCTAGGGGGAACTTCCTATTACTGGGGGATGGAAGATCGCATACCAAGCGCAAAAGCCTTTAATGACAAGTTTCGTAAAGCGTACAACGGGATTGTGCCGTCAGACTACGGCGCCTTGGGCTATGCCGGTATTTTGAGCGTCTTACAAGCAGTCAAGAATGCTAAGTCTACTGATACTCCAAGGGTCATTGCGGCTATGGAGCAACTCAAGTATGACTGGTACAAAGGTCCTCAGTTCTATCGCAAATGTGATCATCAGTCTGTTCAATCGGTCATCGTCATTGAATCTAAATCCAAGAATATGAAAGATAAGAATGATGTCTTTAATGTTCTTGCAATTGACGGGCCAGATGAAAAGACCCTTCGAAGCTGCGACGAGTTAGGCCATAAAGCGTAACCATCCTGCACTTCAACTCTACCCGCCTGTTAGTTAAGGGCGGGTAGTTTTTTGGGTTAATTTATGACCGGTCTTACTCTCGAGCTTCTTGGCATGCAATTACTAACAGGCGTTGCGCTTGGAAGTATCTATGCTCTATTAGCGCTCGGTCTGTGTTTAATTTTTGGAATGCTAGGAGTTGTCAATTTTGCCCATGGGGCATTTTTTATGGTTGGCGCCTTCCTTGGGGTCTATTTTTTGGGTCTCACAGGTAATTTTTTCTTTAGCCTTCTCTTGGTGCCAATTGTGACTGGTGGAATCGGACTTGTGACAGAACGTTTCTTAATTCGGCCACTGTATGGTCGAGGCATTGATTACCCTCTTTTGCTAACGTTTGGTCTTTCGTATGTCCTAATTGAAGTCATGCGTGTCACATTTGGCATCGAGGGCTTGCCGTCAATCACCCCCGATAGCTTAAAAGGTTCGATGAATGTGGGGATTGGTTACTTTCCAAAATATCGCATCTTTTTAATTGTAATGACCGCGCTGATTATTTTGGGAATTTGGTTCTTTATCCAAAAAACACGTTACGGATTAATTATCAAAGCAGGCTCACGTGATCCAGAAATTGTGAAAGTCTTGGGTGTAGATGTAGCAAAAGTTTGGTTATTAGTATTTGGAATTGGCACTGCAATTGCCGGTCTTTCCGGAATCTTGGCATCCCCAACACGCTCGGTTAATCCGGAGATGGGTATTCCAATTCTTGCAGAATCCTTCGTAGTCACCGTAGTTGGTGGAATGGGTTCTCCGATTGGCGCAGTTGTGGCTGGCCTGCTCGTTGGAGTGGTCTACAGCCTCACCTCCCTTTTCGCTCCAGCCTTAGCTGAACTATCAATTTTTGTGCTGATGGCAGTAGTTCTGCTAATCCGCCCACAAGGTTTGTTTGGTAAATCTGGCTTTATGAGTTAGGCATTTGTCATGCAAGCTATATTTCAACAAATCGCCACTCACCGCGTTTTAGCTACTACCTTATTTTTGATGGTGTTTCCATGGTTAATGCCATATGAAGCTCTAGCAATCAATATTTTGATCTTTGGCTTATTTGCGATGGGCTTTAATCTTTTATTTGGTTACATGGGCCTCCTCTCGTTTGGACACGCTGCTTTCTTAGGAATGGGTAGTTACATAACCGGTATCAGCATTGTGAGCTACGGAATGCCTTGGGGTGCAGCAATTTTATTTGGTGTGATTGCGGCTGCTTTTGGTGGTCTTGTTATTGGATTTTTAGCAATCCGTACTCGAGGTATTTATTTTTCAATGGTAACCCTGGCATTAGGTCAAATTGTGTACTACGGATTTTATAAAGCCGAGAAGTTGACCGGTGGTGAAAATGGCCTGAGGGGTGTGAAAGTGGATCCATTTAATATCCTTGGTTTTAAAGTCGACTTCTTAAATCCATTGGTGAAGTACTACATTATTCTTTTCTTTGTGGTGATTGCCATTTGGCTAGTTTCCAGAATCTTAAAATCACCTTTAGGCTCCGTTATGGAGGCTATTCGTGAGAATGAAAAAAGGGTCTTGGCATGCGGCTATAACGTTGCCCAAACTAAATTGTTAGTCTTCATCTTGTCAGCAGCCATCTGTGGTTTAGCTGGCTCACTACGCGCCCTTCATTTATCTATTGTGCCAATTGATTCCTTGCATTACTTGCAGTCTGGTCAAGCGGTGATGATGAGTATCTTGGGTGGAATGGGGACTTTCTTTGGCCCCTTTGTTGGTGCTG
>RFQL01000164.1 GCA_009924985.1 Burkholderiaceae bacterium
CACTGGACCTCACTAATATTGATGAGGCCTAGAAACCGCAGCCATGGCCCTTCGAGCTGGCGTCGATTGGCTGGAAGCTGGAACACCCCTAATTTTAGCTGAGGGCTTGCATGGCGTAAGAAAACTTCGTGAAGCTTTTCCTGGTATTCCCATTGTTGCAGACCTGAAAACAATGGATGGTGGTTATCTCGAAGCCGAAATGATGGCAAAAGCAGGTGCGACACATGTCGTTGTCATGGCTCGTGCTCACGAAGAAACCATTAAATGCGTTGTTCAGGCTGGTAAAGACTATAACATCGAAGTTATGGGTGATAATCTTGGCTGTCCTGACATGGTGGCCGGAGCCAAATGGCTGGAAGATTTAGGCTGCGATTTTGTTATCCACCATATTGGTTATGACGAACGCAGAGGCATTGCCGCCCGAGGTCTTCGGATGCCAAATCCATTGGATCAACTAAGAGAAGTCGTTGAAGCTGTTCGTATTCCCGTTCAGGCTGTTGGCGGCCTATCTCTGGAACAGGCCATTCAATGTCCTCTTTATGGTGCACCTTTGGTGGTTTTGGGCGCCCCTTTAACGATTGATGCCGATGCCTTTAAAACGGCAGATGGTAATTTAGAGGCCTCCCTTAGATTAATTTGTGAAAAAATACATGCATACAAGGATGTGCCTGTCCGGAATGCATAAAATATAAAAATATGTCCAGTTTATTAAATCCCGCAGTAGTAAATTTTGCTCCTGAAAAAGGATCTGTGGAAATTCGTCAAATCGCTGTACCTGATATTGGCGATGATGATGTATTGTTGGAAGTAGTCAATGTCGGTGTTTGCGGCAGTGACCTGCATCAATGGACGGCCGATCATAGCTGGCCAGTAAATTATCCGGTAGTTTTAGGTCACGAATTTGGTGGTCTCATTGCGGCCGTTGGTAAAAATGTATCTGTTTGGAAGGAAGGTGACAGGGTGGTTAGTGAAACAGCCGCTATCATTAATCCTAATAGTCCTATGTCAAAAACAGGATTATATAATCTCGATCCAGACAGAAAAGGATTTGGATATGGCGTTAATGGAGCTATGACCCGATATGTTAGGGTTCCTGCACGTTGTCTGCACAAAGTTCCCGCTCAATTGTCCTTCGAAGAAGCTTGTCTGACGGAGCCTTGCTGTGTCGCCTACAATTCCGTAGCTGTTAATAGTTCTGTGAAACCAGGAGATCGTGTCATCGTGATTGGCCCGGGAACCATTGGTATTTTGTGTGCTGCCGTAGCTCGTATTTGTGGTGCTGAAGTAGCCGTAGTAGGTCTTGAATCAGATAAGTTGAGACTTGATATTGCAAAACAATATGGTTGTGAAACAATTATAGGAGATGCCACCGAATGGGCAAAAAACAGGGACGGACTGGGTGCCGATCTGATTGTTGATGCTGCAGGGGCAAGTGTAACTTTGAAAATGGCACTTCAATGGGTCAGACCTAATGGTCAAATAACCAAAGTGGGCTGGGGTCCTCAACCTTTGGGCTTTTCTCTCGATCCTTTGGTTCAAAAAAATGTAACCTTAAAAGGTAGTTTCAGTCATAACTGGCCCATCTGGGAGAGGGTGATTGCACTCCTCGCAAGTGGTAGCCTCAATGTTAAACCCATCATCGGTGGCGTTTGGGCCATTGATCAATGGAAAGAGGCTTTTGAAAAAATGCACCATGGCGAAGTAGTCAAAAGTGTCCTAAAACCCTTCTGATATGCGCCTTCAAGGTAAAGTTATTATTGTTACAGGAAGCACTACCGGTATAGGGAAAGCCATGGCTTACCGCTTTGTTAAGGAAGGTGCCAAAGTAGTTATTCACGGTCTGGAGAAAGATTGGGGAGAGGAGGTTATTCATGCCCTGGGTAGTGAAAATGCTGCCCTTTGCATAGGCGATCTTCAAGAGGAGGCAACCATCACAGCATTGGCAAATTGTGCTCTTGTTTCGTTTGGGAAATTAGATGGGCTTGTCAATAATGCAGCTTGGGTAGTTTCTTCCAATCTGGAGACTACCAGCGCCCCATTTTTTGAAAAAGTACTGAAAATAAACACCATAGTTCCCTTTCTTTTAATTAAAGAATGCCTACCTTATTTAACGAAACAGAAAGGCGCCGTGTTAAATATTGGTTCCGTAAATGCCTACAGTGGAGAACCTGATCTGCTGGCCTACAGTGTGTCAAAAGGTGGTTTGATGACCCTCACCAGAAATTTGGGGGATACCTTACACAGGGAAAATGGCGTTAGGGTCAATCAAATAAATCCAGGTTGGGTTCTGACAGAAACCGAACAACAAAGAAAAATAGCCCATGGATTAGCAGAAAATTGGTTCAGTAAAATTCCTTCTGTTTTTGCTCCTTCAGGCCGGCTCATAAAACCGGAAGAAATTGCCGCCGCCGCAGTCTATTGGCTGGGTGATGAATGTGGCCCCATTTCAGGTCAAATTGTTGAATTAGAACAACATCCTTTCATTGGAAGAAATCCACCCAAAGATTCTTCTACCATAAATAATTGAAAATGCCTCAGTTAGCTGCTTTTCCAAAAGCTTATATGAACGCCCTTTGTAAAGATGGAACCATGAAGGTTTCTGAGTGGATTGATATCGCCTGTAATTTAGATATTGACGGCCTGGAATGGTATGCCGGATTTTTGGAAATGGAAAAAGCAGAAAACTGGAAATTATTTCGACGTCAGGTGGAAGATAAAGGTAGGGTTATCCCGATGATGTGCTGTTCTCCAGATTTCACTCATCCTGATAAGTCATTTCGCGACATAGAAATTGCGAAACAAAAGCATTGGATAGACATGACCTATGCGCTCGGAGGAAAATATTGTAGAGTGCTTTCAGGGCAGAAAAGACCCGAACTATCTATTGACCTGGGTATTCAACTTGCCGCA
>RFQL01000165.1 GCA_009924985.1 Burkholderiaceae bacterium
AACAGGACTGAAACTGACCAGCCCAAAGGAAACCGCTACGGAAGATGTGAGGAAATTTGTTATTTTCATCAAGATAACCCTATTGTGTGATTAGAAATTAAAATCGTACTACTGTCTGGAAAAAAATTCAGGGGCTAGCAAATTACTGCACTGCAGTAAATCACTCAGCGCGTTCTTGCTTCTTCCACACACTTGCAAGCCATGGCTGTTGCTCAAAGGGCAAACCTGCTGGTCGATAGTAGTGCTCAATCTCCACAAAATGGGCTTGGGTCATCCATGTGCGCCAGCCGGCTAGATCGTGATAGAACCCAAAGCGCTCGCCATACCATTGCGCTTGATTGTGACCGCGTGGATTGGAACTAAAGAGAACACCATTAGGCTTTAGGCAATTCCATAGATCATCTAATACTCTGGGTAACTCCTCAAGCGGAATATGAAAGAGTGCGGCATTGGCAAACACGCCATCAAAATGCTCAGGTGGTAAATCAAGGGCAAAAAAATCCTGGACCCAGACCTCGCAGCCACTTACCGAGCGGGCAATGTGGGCCGCCTCAGCACTTCCTTCTAAACCAATGGCCTCGTGACCGAGCTTAGCCAAGGTTTGTAGGTCACGCCCGGGACCACAGCCAAAATCAAGAATACGCAATGGCGCGGGTGCTGCAATGGCACGCAAGAGCGCATCAATATTTTGCAAAACATCATGGTCTTTGGTGCCCTCGAAGTACGAAGCGGCATGTTGATCGTAATGACCGATATTCTTTTGGGCAATAAGGCGTGCAGCAGCCGATAGAGGCTTGGAGCTAAACATCCTACTTCAAGCTATTGAGTATGATTTGGAGGATTTGCAAAACAAGCAAGAGAATGAGAGGCGATAGATCTAAAGCACCCAGCTTCGGAATCATTCTTTGAATCGGCCCCAGTAGTGGTCTCATTAAGAGCGAGATGATGTATTGGGTTTGCGAACCTGCGCTTAGCCACGATAAAAACACATGGATAAAGACCAAACCAATCAAACCCGAGAGGGTCAGGTCGACCAGATCCAAAATCGCGAGCAGCAAAGCCGACACACTGAGCGAGCCAGTAATCAACAAGGACAACAGTAAGACCTTCACCAAGACCAGCAGATAAGCTGCTAACAAACTTGAGCTATCTAAGCGCCCAATACTCGGAATCACACGTCGCAGAGGAATCACAATCCAGTTGGTCAGTGGAAACAAATACACCCCCACTAATTTGCGTTGCTCAGGGCCAAGTTGTGAACCAAACCATTGCATGTAGCAGCGCAAGAGACAAGCGCCAGCGGCAATCCCCACCACCACGGAGAGCACGAGATTAATGATTTGAATGACCATGGTGGGATTGTAGAGGTTAAGCCAAAAAGCATCGCTCGGACCACAACGCACTACTAAACATGTTGTTTATACGCGATACCGCTTGCACAAAATACCTAAAGTATTTAATATGGAGGCTTACATACAGAGATGGGCGAAAGCCTCACCAACCTGCTAACCGAGCAAGGTGGTTTGCGAACAGCATATGTGACCCAAACGGGTAACAAAACGGCTAAGCGGCTAAGCCCCTCTCTGTAGGGGCTTTTTTATTTCTAGCTCCCGCTCTTTAACAATTTGGATGCAGGAAAAAAAATTTCACGAAAGGAGGAAAGATGCTTGGTATTGTCATCAAGCAAGTGATTCAGAGCCACCTCGGTGACTATCCCATTCGTTGGCACGGCGATACGGCAGAGGTCTGTCAGAACAAAGTGCAGTTACCCGCCTTGGTAGATAGTACAGATTACCCTCAGAGTGTTTATCGGCAAATGCTTGGCTATGGATTGCATGAGTTAGGTCATATTCGTTACACCGATGAAGCACCCTGGGATTGGGCGAACGAGAATCACAGTCGTTATTTAGGTCGATTGATTAACGGTCTTGAGGATGTGCGCATTGAGAAAGCGATGATTTTGGCCGGTGCCGATCAAAGCCTCTTTGAGGATGCGATTAATACCACGCTTTGGGATGGTTATGTCGAGGGCGATGAGCAAAAAAACATCCCATTCATATTGGCTGTTGAAGGACGCCGTTTAAACGGCTATCGTCTTCATTGCCAAAGTATTTTGGATGAGACCCCATGGTCAAAAGAATTATGGTGGGCATTAAAGCAAGGACGAACTGCTAAAAGTCCGTTATTGCCGTTTGAGGACCCGCAGCAATATAAAACCCATATTAGTGAGATCCATAAAGCGCTGGTCCCCGATAATTACGTCGAGCACCAAATTGTGGAGGAGTACGCGAATTCGACATGGCGTTTACAGCGCCAGGAAAAGCGCAGCGCCTACCAGCGCGAACGTATTTTGGAGACGCTAACCCCGACCATGGTTGCAGGTATGTTGGGTCTTGAAGAGAGGTATTGCAAAGCTGCGCCGGATTACTTCATTAATCCCAAACATAAGATCTCCCAAGCACAGCAAATCTTAGCGCTATCGGCATTGGACGAATACCATCGTTTACTTCAAAACGCCAAAGGGATTGCCAACTTCAATTTAGTATGGCGGCAATTTCCGGATCTATTTAATGCCCTTGCTAAATGGGTGGAGATGCAAGATGCAAACCGCCCACTCTTTTCCAGTACAGGTAAGGATCTAGATCTAGCGTGGCAACAGAACCCCCAAGAAATCTTAAGAAGTCTTGAGAAGCTAGAGTTAATTCTCTATTTCATTGCGAATTTTATGGAATTTAAGCCGCAGATTCGCACTTTCATGGAGTCCTGGTACTTTGCGCAACGCGCTGAACTGCTGCGTCTTGAGCGCGATGATGGTGGCTTAATCGCTGAGCGAAAACATGCCAATGCATTACTCGATAAA
Organism: Burkholderiaceae bacterium; assembly: GCA_009924985.1. Lineage (GTDB taxonomy): Bacteria > Pseudomonadota > Gammaproteobacteria > Burkholderiales > Burkholderiaceae > Polynucleobacter. The sequence continues at coordinate 2,861 of RFQL01000165.1, forward strand.
TTAATG
>RFQL01000166.1 GCA_009924985.1 Burkholderiaceae bacterium
ATGAACATTCTCGTTTTTGGTAAAGATGGCCAACTGGGCAAAGCCTTTAAAGCCGTCTTTGATGAACGTAAGCTAGAAAAACTGTATCGCATCAGCTATGTTGGCCGTACTGAATGCGATCTGGCTAATCCCGATGCCATTACAGCGCTTCTCAATAAAATCAAGCCAGACTTCATTATTAATGCAGCAGCCTATACAGCAGTCGATCAAGCTGAAACAGAGGTCGACTTGGCTTATGCCATTAATGCCAAAGCCCCAGAAATCATGGCGCATTATGCAAAAGGCCATGGCGCTACTTTTTTGCACTACTCCACCGACTATGTGTTTGATGGATCTAAAACAGGCCCATATGAAGCAACAGATGTACGCAATCCATTAGGCGTATATGGCAAAAGTAAAGCGGCCGGGGAAGAGGTGATTGAGCAGGCTTTTCAAAGCAAACAACAGTATGCTTCACAAGTGAGTGGTGCTGAATTTAAGGCGCAATACGCTATTTTGCGAACTAGCTGGGTGTACGGTGAGGGAGGAAACTTCATTCGTACAATTTTGCGTTTAGCCAAAGAGCGCCAAACCCTCAAGGTGATTGCCGATCAATATGGCGTGCCAAGTAGCGCAAGATGGTTAGCAGAAGTTAGTCTTGTCTTGGTGCTCGACAAGAACAATCAAATCAGGCAATTTTCCTCTGGGATTTACCATGCCGTACCTTCTGGAGAAACGACCTGGCATGCTTTAGCGTGTTACGCCGTACAGGCAGCGCTGGATGCGGGAGCAGCGCTTCAACTTAGCCCCGATGCAATTGAAGCGATCCCCGCAATGGAATACCCCTTACCAGCACCGCGACCGATGAACTCCCGTATGGCGCGAGGAACCTTGGAGGCTTTTCTTACTGATAGGCTGGATGGCTTCGCCAATGTGCCAAAATTACAGTTATTGCAGCAGTCGTGGGAGCCGCAGGTCGCAGCATATGTCCAAGACTTGGTGCGCCGCAAGCTCATTTAACGCATTTAAAGGCACCCAAAGGTATTTAAGGGCATTCATTTATGGCAACAAATCAAAGTAACCCGATTAAACGCAAGGGCATCATCTTGGCGGGGGGGTCTGGAACACGCCTTTATCCCGTGACGCAGGCTGTTTCTAAACAGCTCATGCCGGTGTACGACAAGCCCATGGTGTACTACCCATTAAGCACGCTAATGTTAGCCGGCATTCGGGATATCTTGCTGATCTCCACCCCGCACGACACACCACGCTTTACGGAGTTATTAGGCGATGGTTCGCAGTGGGGTCTGAGCATCGAGTACTGCGTGCAGCCTTCACCCGATGGCTTAGCGCAAGCGTTTACCTTGGGTAAATCGTTTGTTGGCAGTAGCCCAAGTGCTTTAGTGCTGGGGGATAATATTTTTTATGGCCATGAGCTAGTAGAGCAGCTGCATAGCGCGAATGATCGGAGTAGTGGCGCTACTGTATTTGCATATCATGTGAATGACCCAGAGCGCTACGGCGTCGTAGAATTCGACAAAGATTACAAAGCACTCTCCATTGAAGAAAAGCCGCTTAAGCCTCGTAGCAACTACGCAGTAACGGGCCTCTATTTTTATGACAATCAGGTCTGCGATATTGCCGCTGCAATTAAGCCGAGTGCACGGGGTGAGCTCGAGATTACCGATATCAATCGCGCCTATCTTGAAAAGAACGAACTGAGCGTTGAAATTATGGGCCGTGGCTTTGCTTGGCTAGATACGGGTACGCATGACTCTTTACTCGATGCGGCAGGCTTTATTGCCACACTACAAAAGCGTCAAGGTCTGATGGTAGCTTGCCCTGAAGAGATTGCCTATCGTCAAGGCTGGATTAGTGCAGAAACCGTTCAGAAGGTCGCAAGCCAGTTGAGTAAAAATAGTTATGGCCAATACCTCAACAAAATCCTACTTGAGTTTGGTAGTAGCCCTCAGCCTATTTCTTTATCGAGCAAGAGATAAGTAATGACTGACTCTAAATTACAGACGACACCAACGACCATCCCAGATGTGCTTATTTTGGAGCCCAGGGTATTTGGTGATGACCGGGGTTGGTTTACTGAATCGTTTAATGCCCATGATTTTGCAAGGGCAACGAATCTCAATATCGAGTTTGTGCAAGATAACCATTCTTTCTCGCGGCAGTGGACTTTGCGGGGATTGCATTATCAGCTCAAACATACCCAAGGCAAATTGGTTCGAGTCACAGCGGGTTCGGTATTTGATGTGGCAGTCGATTTAAGAAAAGATTCTGTTACATTCGGCAAATGGGAAGGCGTTGAGCTCAGCGCTGAAAACCACAAGCAATTATGGATTCCGCCCGGCTTTGCACACGGTTTCTTAGTCCTTTCGGAGACCGCTGAGTTCTTGTATAAAACGACTGATTACTACGACCCCCAAAGCGAAGTCTGTTTATCGTGGTGTGACCCAAGCATCAAGATTGATTGGCCGATTCCGCTTGGCAAGCAGGCCTTGCTGAATGCCAAAGATACTGCTGGACTTTCCTGGGATCAAGCCCCAAAGTTTTAACCCCTGAAGTCGATTAGTCAATGACTTAGTCGACTGGCCTTTTTTATTGGGGTTGAGGTCAAAGCCCGAGTGCATGCAAACAATACGATAATCCAGGTATGACTAGTCTGCATCAAATCCATGCGCCAGAGTTAACCCAAGCCGCTAAATCACCCAAGGTCTTATTGGTGAAACTTTCTTCCTTGGGGGATGTGTTACACAACTTGCCCATCGTGTGGGATTTACGTAAGCGCTTGCCCCATGCCCAAATTGATTGGATTGTGGAAGA
>RFQL01000167.1 GCA_009924985.1 Burkholderiaceae bacterium
GAAGTGATTGTGATCGAGCCTGCCTTTGATAGTTATTTACCCGCCATTGAATTAGCGGGTGGCAAAGCGGTCTCCATTCCGATGGAACTCATTCCGGATAGCAATGGTCAAGTGCAGTCATACGCCTTACCTTGGGCTGCGATTGCAGCAGCGATTAATCCAAAGACACGTTTGATCCTAACGAATACACCCCACAATCCAACGGCTAGCATCTGGACTGCAGAGGATCTTGACACCCTCTTCGATCTTGTGAAGAACACGACGATTTTAATATTGAGTGATGAGGTCTATGAACATATGGTGTACGACGGCGCACCCCACCAAAGCATTGCCCGCCATCCTGAACTGGTCAAACGCAGTTTTTTGATCTCCAGTTTTGGTAAGACCTTTCATGTAACGGGCTGGAAGGTTGCTTTTGTGGCGGCACCTGCCGCCCTCATGAACGAATATCGCAAGGTGCATCAGTTCAATGTGTTTACGGTGAATACCCCGATGCAATATGCCCTGGCTCGCTATATGCAAGAGTCCCAGCACTATCTCAACTTACCAAGTTTTTATCAAGCCAAGCGCGATCTCTTTAGAAAAGGTTTGGCCTCTACCCAACTAAAACTCTTACCGTGCTCGGGCAGTTACTTTCAGTGCGTGGATTATTCAGCGTTACCCATAGCCGAGGCAAAATTATCGGAAGCCGAGTTCTGCCGTTGGCTCACTACCGAGCTCGGTGTAGCAGCCATACCGAACTCTGCCTTTTATGGAAAGCAGAACGAGTCCGGGGTCGTGCGCTTCTGTTTTGCTAAGCAAGAGCAAACCTTACGAACTGCCTTAGAGCGTTTACAAGCTCTATCCTAAATAATTAACCCCATTCATGACCAGAGGCCAAGATGAGTAAACAAGATAAAGCAATGATTGATGTGTACAGTTGGGCAACACCGAACGGTCACAAGATCCACATCATGTTGGAAGAATGTGGCTATCGTTTAGATCGCGATTGGCGGGCCATACCTGTTGACATTGGTAAGGGCGATCAGTTCAAGCCTGAGTTCTTAAAGATTAGCCCCAATAATAAGATTCCTGCCATTGTTGATCCGCAGGGCCCTGATGGCAAACCCATCCACCTCTTTGAATCCGGCGCCATCTTGCTCTACTTAGCGAATAAGACCGGGCGTTTCTTACCAAAATCAATCCGGGGTAAGTACGAGACCATGGAATGGCTGATGTTCCAGATGGGGGGCTTAGGTCCTATGTTGGGACAAAACCATCACTTCCGTTTGTATGCCCCCGAGCAAGTGGACTATGCAATTAAGCGCTATACCAATGAAGCTAAACGTTTATACGGTGTTTTGGATCAGCGTCTCGAGAAGAACAAATACATCGTTGATAATAAATACACAATTGCTGATATGGCAATCTTTCCTTGGACCCGTCGTTGGGATAAACAAGGAATGGTCTTGGCCGACTACCCGCACTTCAAGCGTTGGTTCGAGATGATTGGCAATCGCCCTGCTGTAAAACGCGCTGTTGAAGTCTTAACCAACTTGCGCAAGCCCGAGATGGACAAGAAAGATAAAGAGCAGCTCTTTGGCGCTAGCCAATACAAACGCAGAAAGAGTTAAGTATGGAAATACGATCAATCGGCATTATTGGTGCAGGCACGATGGGCAATGGTATTGCTCAAGTTGCTGCTGGCGCAGGTTTTGAGGTGACCCTCCTCGATATTAACGATGCTGCCCTCGAGAAGGGTTTGGCTGCTCTCAACAACAGCTTAGACCGTTTAATCAAAAAAGAATCCATTACTGCGGAACAAAAGGCGCAGACCTTGGCTCGGATTAAAACAACAACTCACTTTGCTGATCTTGCATCTGTTTCTTTGGTGATTGAAGCAGCGACCGAAAATCAAGCGATTAAAGAGAAGATCTTGGCACAGGTGGATCATGTCGTTAGTAAAGAAACGATTATTGCCAGTAATACCTCATCGATCTCGATTACGCACCTTGCTTCACTAAACTCGCGGCCCGAACGTTTTATTGGAATTCATTTCTTTAATCCGCCGCCGCTCATGGCCCTTCTTGAGGTCATCATGGGTAAAGAAACGAGTCCCGAGACTCTGAAGGCAGTGCTCGCGATGGCCAGTGCGATGGGCAAAGAACCCATTACTGTGCAAAGTTCTCCAGGGTTTGTGGTGAATCGTATTCTTCTGCCCATGATTAATGAGGCCTTCTTTGTCTTGCACGAGAGCGTCGCCAGCGCTGAGGATATTGATACTGGTATGAAGCTGGGTTGCAATCACCCGATTGGTCCATTAGCTCTTGCTGACCTCATTGGCTTAGACACCTGTTTGGCCATCATGGAGGTATACCAATCTGAGTTTAAGGATGATAAATACCGTCCATCGCCCCTACTGCTTAATCTCGTTGCTAAAGGTCATCTCGGGCGCAAAACTGGACGAGGCGTTTACGTGTACGACAAGAAATAGTATGCAGTTACCTTTTGTAATACAAGCAATGGGCTATGCGGGACTAATTCCCTTTGTAGGTCTCGCTTTGAGCGTGCAGTTTGCCGATAGCCCCAATGATTTAATTGCACTAGAGTCTTTAGTGGCTTATGGCGCAGTGATTGCGTCCTTCTTGGGGGCTTTGCATTGGGGGGCATGCTTTAGAACCATGAGTCAGAACTCACACAATCGCTGGCTCGATCATAGTGTTTGGATCTGGGGAATCATCCCAGCTTTGGTCTCGTGGTTGGCAATCCATATCTACATTC
>RFQL01000168.1 GCA_009924985.1 Burkholderiaceae bacterium
GGTCTTCCTGCGCCTTCTCGTGCGCCACCACGATATGAAATGTTTGATTGTTTTTCAATCATTGTTTGACTCCTCTAGGGTTGGTCAAGGTTAAGTTAATTGACTATGCTTGACTCAGATAGTACAATAGCTACACCACATAACTTAAAGGACTATCATGAGAGTCAAACAATGCTTATTTTGCCACAAAGATTTTAATGCCGCAAAGAAAAGTACTAAATATTGTTGCCGTATTTGTCAATCAACGCATTTAGCATCCATCCATGCAAAAGCTAATGGATTAAAGCGTAGGTCTGGTGAAACACTTATTTGTGAACATTGCCAGTCTGAATATTACGTTCCTAAATATAGACGAGAAACTGCAAAGTATTGTTCTAGGTCTTGTTTAGGACTTGCTCATCCAGAACGTGCTGAAAAAGCCAGAAACAATAGTCCTTTGATGCGTAGGGCTGGTTTATCAGAACCACGCAGATATAAAACAATCCGCATCAATGGGAAGCAAGTTCGAGAACATCGCTATCTAATGGAACAACATCTAGGAAGAAAGTTAGATAGAAACGAGCAAGTTCATCACATAAATGGAGACTGGCGTGATAACAGAACAAATTCAGAACATCAAAAGCTAGAACTTAGCCTTTATAGCGACCCATCTTTTTAGAAGCTTCCGAAATTGCTATGGCGAGGGCTTGGCGAGGATTCTTAACAACTTTACCACCCTTACCAGAGTGCAGTTCACCCTTGCCAAATTCGTGCATGACAGTAGCCATTTTAGCTTTGCCAGCTTTATTCATCTTAGGAGTTTTCATAGTTTCACCATTTAACCTTGTTAGCCCAATACGCTGCACTCATCTTACCCTTGGCAATATTCTCAGCGTGACGAGCCTTGAACGCTTCGTTACGCTTCGTGCCATCAGGAGAACCTTTTACACCCTGTTGACCAAAACGGATTAGCTTTACATCCTCACCAGACTTAGCCAATACAGCGTGAGACTTGGTAGGATGGCTAGGAGTCTTCTTAGGCTTGTTGTAGCCAGAAAACTGCTCTGAGCCTCGCTTAATCATTTTTTTGGCTTCTTTGCTTTATTCTTTGCTGTACGCTCACCACGCATAGGCATAGGCTTAGCTTTAGTTGCTGGCTTCTTTTTGGCAGTCATACTGGGATAAAGTCCCATCATCTCAGCCGCTTGCATATTAGTCGTTCCCATTGTCTTCTCCCATAGAGTTAGCCATTTCAGAATCGTCAGTAATCGGGCCACCAGTTACCCAAGCCGTACAAGTACGTTTGGCAGCACACTTAAAGTCCCAAATCTCGCAGTAACCTAAGTCACCAGCTTCAATGACTTCCCAAGCATCCATCTCGCTATCGCCTGTTGCCAAACCTGATTCAATGCAATCCATCATTTTTGTGGTTTGAATGAAAGCAGCGCAGTTTCCGCAACGTGACTTTTTAGCTTGGTCTGGGGAGTTTCGCCATACTTTAGAGACTTCACGCCAGTATCCAGCGTTTGGCTCATTAGGATTCATTGGGCCATAGTTGGCTTTATCAATGCCCTTTTGACGATTCTCAAGGTTGACAGATACGTCACCTGTGGCAACTGGACACGCTTCGCCTTTTTTCTCTTGGCTTTGTATCTCAATCTCAATTTTTACGGATGGCTCTAATAATCCAGACATAGTTGTCCCTAGGAGTTTGTACCATTATCACATAAAAAAAAAGAGAGAACAAGTCTCTCTGGAAACTCAATGGCAACTGAGTACGTCCATTGTGCGCTATCTAAAAAGTTTTGCAAGTGTTTCATTTAATACCGACATTTCATCTTGCTTGTAAACAGACCATATCCTAGCTGACCCATGAATTCCATTATGTGGCCCTTGATGACAATCCTTGCATAAAGGAATACATAAGTATTGATTATGCTGAACAATATGGTGTGCATCGCTTGGGCCAGAAGCATTGCAGACCCCACAAGGCATTTCTTTAATTTTTGCCAAGTGGAGTCGTTCCCTGTTATTGGGTCTGTTGTTCATGTAATTTCTATGATTACAGGGTTTAGCAGGATACGAGCATATTCCAAGGCTCTTTTCTCTGCGTTATCACCAAGCATACATTTGCGATAAGTCCAATCAAACTCATACCATTTTTTAGTCTCGACACTCCATGCGCCATCAGCATCTTTTCTAATTCTTACTCTCATACATTCCTCGCTGGACAAGTTCTACCTTGGTTACAGTCTCCGTGACACGGAGGACAAGTTTTCATGTTTCGCACAAAAGTAGCAAAACTCTGTGCCGTATCCCCAAATGGTTTCATTTTGTCAAACTCTTTGGCTACTTCCTCAAGCGTATCTGACCTTATCTTTTCGATTATTTCGTTTTTGTCTACTTGGCTTGTAACCATCTGACGTTTGCGCCATCCCATTGCTTTTTCAAATAAACTTAGTTCAGTCATACCAAAACCTTAGTAAAGAAAGGACTGCTGCCCAGAAAGCAGTCAGTCCTATAAGAATTAACTTCCAAAACTTAGTCATGCTCGTAAGCAATAATCTTGGCATGGTCAGCTTCTGCAAGTAAGTGGCTAGATAATCTCATTGTCCCTTCAATCTCTAATTCTTTAAACTGAGCATCAGTAAAGATGCCCATGACGTTACGTCCTTCAAACCAGACTTCATCAATGTTTTCGTTGTAAGTACCTTCTTCGTCCTGCTCGTAAATCATCACGACAGTAACGATTACAGAGCCTTC
>RFQL01000169.1 GCA_009924985.1 Burkholderiaceae bacterium
CCACTTGCGATTGGCTTTAATGTAAAGACGGCGCCTAACTCATTACTAGCAGCAGTACTGCCTCCCCACGACTCCGTTGAAATCACTTTAACTTTAAAGTCGGCATTTCCACTTGCGTAGTTATCACCGCGTAATACTAGGGATTCATATTGCACTGGTGTTAAGGTATAAACCGTCGATGATGCTCCAATCGCTTTGGCAGTGCTACTGATAGCGGTAAATGCATCGCCATTTCGTAAAATTAAGACCAAGGAGTTTGCGGCAGTAATCTGAACTGAAAGCGTTTCGCTAGCATCGCTCGAAATTAAGGACGAAAGTTTGATGGCCTCTTTTGCATCAAACCAGGTGTGATCACTCGCCTGACTTTCATTAAGCGTGATGGCTTCGCGCAGCAGGCGTGGACTATCGGGTTTATCAGCTACTGGGGAGATAGTGAGATCAATAGATAGTATCTGCGGTGTCGCAGTTTCACCAGACTGCTCAAATGCAGTAGCCTTTAAAGAAATTCTTCTACCTGCGACGATTGCATTTGCTCCATTTGTAGCATCGGAAGCAAAATTGTTCGCAAGTACTAATTGATAACCGGCCAAAGAATCATCCCACTTATCAACATCAACTGCTAATACATAAGTAGAAACGCCTGCCGCATTAGAGGTTGGAATAATGTTAGTACCACCCTTTTTAAGGGTAATCGCACTCGCGATTGATATTTCAATATTGACTGTTTCACCAAGGTCTGTTAATTTCGTTTTATCAAAATAATTACTAATCGCAAAATTAATCGCAGCTTGATCTTCCACACCCGTAATTGCTGTAGCGGCTTTGAACACCACAGTCTCGGCAACGGGATCAACCGTTACCGTGACAGGAGTTTCGGAAGCATAGGTTTTGCTACCGGAGGAGGTTTGTGAAAACGATTTAAAGTTAAATACAACTTTTCCAGAATAATTCGCTGGGGGGGTGAAGGTCAGATTGTCAAAATTTAATTGAGCCGAATTGTTATGAACAACCCACTTGCCATTGGTAAAAATAAATTCATCAGTACCGACTTTGAATTTACCCGTTGACAAAATCGATACGGCATTTTGGGCATCATTGGTATTGGTTGTCCCAGTCGAATTCAGGGTGATTTCAAACCCAATTTTTTCAAAGCTGGTTCGCTCTGGATTAATTGCGACCTTCACAGGAAGGCTGATGGCAGAGTCTTCATTCCCGCGCGCGCTACTAAGGCTGACGTCTGGGGCAACCGCGGTTGCGCTCAAATTAACGGTGACGTCTTTTTTCACAACTTCAGAAGCACTGGTTAAATCGTTACTAACACCTTGTAACTCAACGCTCTTACCAAATAAACCGTTCTTTGCCAAAATCGTAATGCTGTCATTGACATTGGTACTGGATAGCTGGGCTTGGGTGAAGGAGTAAACAAGATTAGTAACTCCATCTGTAACTTCCGCCTGACCCAACACTAGCTTACCGGCGACTTTGATGATTAATGCATCTGCCGGAGTATTTTTAAAGACTAATTTGGCTACGAATGATTCGCTGGAATCTTTAAGGGAAATTTTTGAAAAGAAACTGGCCGCGGGATTGGCTGGATCGTAGAGCTTCGCTTCCACTCCAACATTAAGATCTACCGCAAGAACTCCAGAAGCAATATTGACCCCGTCTGCAACCGCACTAATATTAAATGTGGAGTTACCGTCATTAACATCTTTAGCCGTATCGGCAACCAATCCATTAGATGCCGTATCGCGCGCGAAAGTTTTGCTTGTAATTGCTCCCTTAAAATTCTCTGGGGTTTTAATTCTGGTGGTGGATAAATTTGTAGCAGCAACTTCGTAGTAATCCGTGAAGCCAGTTTTGGTCGATTTTATGAGTTGGGTTCCATTGGCGCTCACCAATTGCATGGTGTTATCAAGTCGCGTAAACACTGTGACCGTATCCAGACTGCGGCCAACTGCTGGATCAACTTTAATAAACTGCGATAAGAAAAGAGTAGCTTGATCCTCAAGCCCAGTAGCAGTTGGGATCACTGTAAGACTTGGGGTGGCAGGTCGATCCTCAAAGGGAATCGTCAAACTTTGAACTGTTGGTGAAATATTACTTGTCGCCGTAAGACCCGCGCCACTATCAATTGCGGTTGGTCTTAGGAAAATAGAAATCGGTTTTGCAGTGGTCGATGGTGCTATCACATCGACAGACTGAACCGCGTTGGTATCCACGCGATACCATACTGTTTCTTTGGCTCCAGTTCCCCAGCCCGATAGCGTCCCAGAAAGTACCCCGCCTGTTACAGCCGTGGTACCGGCTGCAAATCCAGCCGCCTTTGATGCAAAAGCCTCAGCGATTTGAGTCGCAGAAGCCCCACTGGATCCTGCTGTAAATAAAAGCCCGGCAAAACCAATTGTTTTGCCTGCTGATAAGTTGTTAAAAATAACTTCTGCAACTTCTTTTACTCCATTACTGCCTTGAGTGATTTCAACTTGAGCGGTACCTGTTCCGGACTTAACGAGATCGCTTACATTACCACCTGTTGTTGCAGAGCTTAAAAATGTAATGGCTCGTCCTGCTGAGTCACTCTGCTTGATTTGGATAATTTCTGTCTTGCCACCAACATCCAAAACTGCACTTGCTTCAGAAAGCTCTGCCTTACGAATATCGACATACACTTTTTCGGAGCCATCCACATCGGATGAATTGACTTTCGTTTTAATACTGGT
>RFQL01000170.1 GCA_009924985.1 Burkholderiaceae bacterium
CCTCTGTAAAGTTGTTCAGCAGCAATGTAGGCGTAGATGCCACCAGTTAAGATGATTAGCCAAGCACTCAAAACGCACCCACGTCAATTACTTCGCCCCTAAACTGAACCATGTCCTCATCAAACTTGTGGACTAACTCAGGCCACAGTAACTGTCCATTAAAGAAATTAAGAACAGCAAACCCTGACCTGTGGTTGTTTGGATTTATCTCGGCATAGGTAAACTGTGGCCCATCAGTCTCAGCAAGTGTTCCTGTATCTACTCCGTATCTACATCCGTTATAGTCGCTAAATGGAGTCACTTTAAGGCTATGAAGGTGTCCAGTTACCACGGATACACCAGCGTTTACAGTATTATTATGGGTAGCGTGAACACCACCTTTGTATCGGTGTTTGATAATTACTTGCTCAGTAGGCCATACTGCCCAGCAGAAGTCCCAATCTGGGATATGGTCTGTCAACTTAAAGCCTTGAACTTCTTTAAACTGTGGTGCGTGTTGAGCTAAACGATTACCAAACCTAATGTCATGGTTACCCCATGTAAACAGTAGCTTTACATTGTGTCTAGCTGCTTTAGCTGCCTCCTCTATCTCACCCAATGCACCTTGCGTAGCTTTTAGTTCTTGGATAACAGAAGTTTGTGGTTGGTCAGTTATATCATGTCGAGATATAGACGCACCATCAAACGCATCTCCGTTACATATTACCGCATGAGGCTTAAACTCTTGGATAGCCCATAGAAGCCCTTTAAAGGCCGTTGTACGCTGTGCAGGAATAAAGTGAGCATCTGAGAACACAATCACACATGAATCCAACATCCCAAGTTTTACTTGTCTTAAAGGAGAGAAGGATTTAGGTCTATTAGCAGCATAGTTAGCACCACGATGGTCTTTTGCTATTAAGGTAATCTTATGATTTTCTTCAATCCACCTTCTACGCAAATGAACTGCTCTATTAGGTATTCCAAGATGCTTGGCTATTTCTGTAGCAGATTGAAGTTTCTCCCATAGCTGGATGAACTCCATATCCGTACACGTTTCGTTATGTGAACCCATTGGAATCCTTAGAGAGTAAGTTTTCTAGCAAGTTGATAACTCTATGCTCTTGCATCTCTATTTCCTCATCAGAAGATTTAGGGTCTGTAGCTACACACATCAAGTCATACAAAAAGATATGAAGTAACTCATGTAGTGCAGTCTTATCTAGGCTCTCAGGTGTTATCTTTTCAGCACCAAAGTCACCAAGTCGATAGGTAGCCAATCTAGCTGTCTGGTTAAATTCCACAGAAGCCATTGCTTCTTTAGCGGGCTTACTACCCTTTTCAATTCGCCAATCACCTAAACTAAAAATTTGCTGCCATTTTCTGACACTTTTTGCAAAGATTTGCGCTTCTTCTGGTGTAGGTATATTAGACATATCAACACCTTATATGGATATTATGACATTTTAATTTAACAATGCACACTCAGCAGTTCTACGCTTGGTCAAACCCGATAGAACCTTACCACCGCCTTTGTTCCAAAGCATCAATTGTTCTTTAGCACCTTCCCAATCAGAAGCATTGATTTTCCGTTTGAGAGTAGAAGTTTGGAGTCTGCCAATACCTAAGTTATAGCAAAAGTCCACAATTGCATTGCACTTGCGCTCGTCTGTCATAAGAATTGGGCAGTTCCTTAGAACACCTTGTAAGTATGTATGTTCTAACTCGTGCATAAGCAAAGCATTGGCTACGGCTTCACCTATGGGACTATCTTGAAGGGTAACTTTACGCCCATCAGCATAGTAGGTAGAGCCATAACCAATCGTAGCTACGTTAGCAGGGCAAAGGTAGGGTTTACTTCTAAACCCCTCAAACTGCTTACATAAAGATGCAGCCAGTTCTAAGTTCATATGCCACGCTTAGACAGAGTTCTATCAAGAAACCAGTAATTGATTGTTCCTGACAAAAGGGCAGAAAAGTCTGGTGTCATCATTGTCTTGAAGACTTCAACGGCTGGCGCACCTGCCAACCATGCGTTCCACGCAAACCAAACATGGATGAATGACCAAACAAACAGAACCCAATAAGTGACCACAGGACGCACGGAAGCAGAAAGTGAGGCTACCCATCCACCCGCTGCTTTTACCATCTCTGCTTGCTGTGTAATGGCGTTGTTGAAGGCATCCATGACCCCTACGTCAATAGCCGCTTCTCTTTGTGCACCTATCTCGGCTAATTTCTGCTGACCACGTTGAGCCTCCAAGTCGCATTGGAATTTGAACATATTAAGTTCATGCTCACGCTCATTCTTTTTATCCATCCATTTAAGAACTTCTGGGGCAAGGCGAAACACCCCACCAAAGATAGAGCCTAGTATTCCACCAGATAGCATTTCAAACATAATCAGTCCTTTTTACAATGTTTTTCTTCATCATGGGATAACTTTACACCTGCCAACAAGCCAATAAATCCACCAATAATGGTCTGAAATGCAGGGCTAATCAGCTTGAAGATTTCGGAATTATCAACTTCCTTTGCCCATAAACCGAGTACAAAAGCACCAACCATTGCCAATACAGACAAGCAGAGTGTTGCGCTAACCATTAAAGTAACTGCAAATGTAAGTTTTCCCTTTGTATCTTCCATTTGAAACTCCTAAACATAAATATCTAATTTGCGGTTAGTAAATATCTCCATGCGGAGTCGCTCTTGAACTACTTT